>NZ_JAFIRA010000012.1 GCF_022848905.1 Thermostichus vulcanus str. 'Rupite' | reverse complement strand
GCTTGAGTGTGGTGGTGACCCGTTTCATGGGGACTATTGTATGTACTATTTCTGTTGCTGAATAAATTCAGCCTGTGCGCTTATATCCCCCGGTTAGAAACCGGGGGCTTTACGCTGCTTTTCGTAATATGAGCACCTCCAACCAGAAGGAGAGGATACCTACTCGTATCACAATTCACAATTCTGATTGCCATGCCTTGCTCCACAGTCTGGATAGCTTCTGTAGTGTCCTTGAGATGAAGCAGCCCAGACAAAAAACCTTCTGCAGCTACTCCGAACCCACTGCAGCTACTCCGAACCCAACAGCTCCGCAACCTCAATCCTCAGGGATCCTCTGGGCTGAGGAAGTACAGTAGGATCGAGCTGAAGAGAGAGGAGGGGCAGGCGGTCGCGTCGGTGCTGTCGCTACTAGGCAGCAAGATGAGGAAAGTCCGGGCTTTCAGAAGAACACACCGCTGGGGAAATTCCCAGTGCGGGCAACCGTGAGGATAGTGCCACAGAAACATACCGCCGATGGCTGAATCAGCACCGGTTCAGCACAGGTAAGGGTGCAAAGGTAGGGTAAGAGCCTACCAGCAACGTCGAGAGGCGTTGGCTCGGTAAACCCCGGTGGAAAGCAAGGCCGCAGCGGACAGGATTATGGCTGTTCTTCGCCCCTGTTGGCTGCATCGAGATCACGGTACCCAGTTGGGGAAGGGTGGTCTCGGTGGTGGTGCGCCGCAAGAGGGTGATGGCAACATCACTCCCAGATAGATGATCGCCAGTGCAGGTTCACTCTGCAGATGAACTCTGCACCACAGAACCCGGCTTACAACCTCCTTTCTTTTCACTTCATACCCGTCATACCCGCCATCCATACTTCCACACAGGCTTGCAGCAGCGGTGGGATCCCCTTTTCTGGAGATAGGGTTGAATTGGGATCCGGTTTTGCTGAGCTGGTGGGCAATTGGGCTGTCACTTCCAACACGGCTGCCCCCAAAATCATCAGATGCAAAACCCCTGCGGCTCGACCCACCCAATCTGGCTTAGAAGCCTCCGGGTTTGGTGGAAAGAACCCATACAAATAATCGCGCAGTTGCTCCTGGGCCTTTAGAAAACCTTCTCGCAAAGCCCGCCGATGGGCCGGAGAATAGGATCCTGCTTCTCCCACTAGGGATCGCACCAATTCCGGGTTATCCGCCAAGGCGCGAAAGCAGTTGTAAACATAGTTGAGTAAAATCGACTGGAGCTGGGATCCCTCGATGTTTCCGCTGGGTTGATTTTGCAGGGGCAAATCGGCAATGCCTGAAAACACGCCCAGTTCTCCAAACACCGCCAACAGCAGTCCCTGCTTGGTGCCAAAATGCCGAAATAGAGTTACCTCATTCACTCCAGCCAAATCTGCAATCTGACGGGTGGTGGTCTGGGTGATACCTTGACGGACGAACAGATCCCGGGCCGCCTTGAGCAGCCGTTGTCGAGTGGAGGAATGGGGCATGGTAGAAGAAAACCTGTAGAAGAAAACCTAGCCTAGGGTGCGGCGGCAGACTGCAAGTAACACTTGCATTCACGGTGGAATATCGTTAGGATGAATGTCAACCGAGTTCATCTTGGCGGCACTCTGTTTGCTGCTCTTCTGCTCCTTTTTAGCTGATTCTCCATCTGGGGCACGCTATCGCGAAGCACCGTGGGTATTGGCCAATTGCACCCTAAATTCATTCAAGTTTAAGTTGAGCCGCTGGGATCCGGCGGTCTTCAATACATTGTCGAGATCACCCTAGACTGCCCTTTCTCCTGAGGTTCTATTGGTTCATGTCTGTTTCCCTCCCTTCCAAATCCTCTAGTCATCCAGATTCCCTGACTCAGCCCGATCCGCCAGACTCGCTTCGCTTTGCCTGGGAACATGTGCTCTTCTTTGCCATCTTTCATGGGGTGGCTCTGGTGGGAGGGATTCTCCTATTCTCCTGGTCGGCGTTGGGGGTAGCCTTATTTCTACACTGGTGCTTCGGTAGCCTGGGCATTTGTCTGGGGTATCACCGCCTGTTGAGCCATCGCAGCTTCCAGGTGCCCAAGTGGCTGGAGTATGTGTTTGCCATTTTGGGTGCTCTGGCCATTCAAGGGGGGCCAATCTTCTGGGTGGGGGGCCATCGCCAGCATCATGCCTTCACCGAGGATGAGCAAAAGGATCCCTACTCGGCTCGCAAAGGGTTTTGGTGGAGCCATATGCTCTGGCTGATTTACCACCGTGAGGAGTTCTTTAATCCAGAAAAATATTCTGCTTATGCCCCGGATTTGGTTCGGGATCCCTTTTACCGTTGGTTGGATAAGTACGCCCTGCTTTTGCAATTCCCTCTGGCTGTGGTGCTGTACCTGATGGGGGGGTGGTCGTTTGTGGTGTACGGAATCTTTGTCCGAACGGTACTGCTACTCCACTGCACCTGGTTGATCAACTCCGCCAGCCATTTCTGGGGATACCGCACTTTTGACAGCGACGACAATGCCCGTAACCTATGGTGGGCGGCAATTCTCACCTACGGCGAAGGCTGGCACAACAACCATCATGCCGATCCGAAATGCGTGAAGGCGGGCTTGCGCTGGTGGGAAATTGATATGACCTACTGGGCCATCTGGGTTTTGGCGAGGCTCGGCTTGGCGCGTAAATTGCATCTACCCAACTCCACGGCAGCGACCCGCTAGACCCGCAGACTTGGATGGTTTAGACAACCGTCTAGCTTGAACTCAATCTGTCGCAAAATTCTCAAAATTCTATATCTGCCGGGATCCTCAAGGCTTGGGGATCCTTTTTGTGCCTAGATTTTGTTGACACGGGGAACAGCTAGCTACAGACTCGATTCAGGTCTTGGCTGTGTGGTTGTCCGCGGATTGCCTGACTGAGATCCTCAATTTCTGGGTAAGACAGCCGCGATAGGATGCTTTCAACCCTTAGGGATCCCTCATGAGCAGCAATATCAAACTGGCTCAGTTGCGGGCTTTGGTGGCGGTGGCCAACCACGGCAATTTTAGTGAGGCAGCGCTGCATCTCAACTTGTCTCAATCGGCCATTAGCCACTCGATTGCCAGCCTAGAAGAAGAATTGGGGATCCCGTTGTTGATTCGAGGTCGGAATGGGGCCTTGCCCACCCCCACGGGTGAACGGGTGCTCGACCATGCCCGCCAGATATTGAAATTGTTGGAAGCGATCGAACAGGAGGCTTTGCGAGAACGGGGCTTGCAGGGTGGCAAGCTGAGAATTGGCTCCTTCCGCAGCGCTGCGACCCATCTGCTGCCCCCGATTTTGTCTCGGTTTCGCAACCGCTTCCCCAATATCGAGATTACGATCCTGGAGCACGACGAATATGCCGGGGTAGAAGAAGATCTACGGGAAGGGCGGGTGGATTTGGGCTTTACCCATTTGCCCTGTGGCACTGAGTTTGAAACCTTCGAGATCCTACGGGATGAATATGTTGCCCTGTTGCCTCCTCACCACACCTTGGCAGATGGGCCTTTAACCTGGGATCAACTGGCCCAACTGCCTCTCATTTTGAGTGCGGATAACTCCGGCTGCTGCGGATTGGCCTTAGAAAATCACTTGCGTCGGGCGGGCCAAAGCTTTCGCTATGCCTACGAAGTCCGGGAGGATTCGACAGTGGTGAGTATGGTGGCTCAGGGGCTCGGGGCCGCGATCTTACCTCGCTTGGCTGCCGAACCCGTGCCTGTGGGGGTACAGATTCGCAGTTTGCCGGATCCCTTGGAGCGGGTGATCGGGGTAGCTTTGCGGGCCAATGGCTTGCATACCCCGGCTGTGTATGCCTTTTTGGATGCCATTCGCGGTACGGGCCTATTTGCCACAGCATCGGTGGCCTAGATCCGCCAAAATCTGCCCAGTTGGGATCCCGATTTGGGTTTATTCTGGACATACAGCCCTTCCGCTAGTCACCTAGCACGGGATGAGTCCCCAGAAAAATGGGTTAGGGACACAACCGTTGTTGTAGCAAACCCGCGCAAGGGCTGTAATCACCATTCCAAAGGTTGTGCCACAACACACTGGGATCCCCCGGTTGAGGAGGTATCGTCCAGTCGGAGGGATCCCGACAACAGCTAACCTTGGAAAGCCTTGTTCTTGCCAATCTTTACAGGGGGATGAAAGACCATGGATATTGATTTTCGTCCGGTTATCGTTTTGGGACCCATTGTCTTGGTGGTGGGTTGGGCTGCCTACAACATCATCAAGGCTGCTATTAAAGGAGAGGCCAAACTCTTTGGCGAAAGGGGCAACAATCCCTTTGGCAAAGAGGGCAACTGAGTCAGAATCCTATCAATTCAATGGGGCTATTTGAGGATCCCTAGCCTTGGGGAGAACAGGTTAGGGAGCTAAGCTTCTACTCAGTTCTTGTTACTGTTGTTATAGATAGCAGAGCAGCACATCGAAAACCATTCTGCCCCCTTTCCGGGTCGTAGAGGGGAAGCTGAGCGCTATGCTAGGGGTATCTCTTTTTATACCGCTGAGCTCCGGGGTGAGCTTGTCCCCTGGGTTCGGTGGGTTCTTCGTGATCTGCCCGACCTATGCCAAAGGCTCCTCTCCCCCCTGATGAAACGCAACGGTTAGCTGCCCTGCGCGAATACCACGTTTTAGATACTGCCCCCGAAGCCAGCTTTGATGAGTTGGTGCGCTTGGCTGCTTTTGTCTGTGGCACTCCCGTTGCTTTGGTCAGCCTCATTGATGCTGATCGGCAGTGGTTTAAAGCCAAACTGGGGCTGGAAGTTGAACAAACCCCCCGGGATGTTGCTTTTTGTGCCCATGCCATCTTGAACCCACAAGAGCCTTTGGTGGTCGAAGATGCTCAACAGGATGAGCGCTTTGCCGATAACCCCTTTGTTACGGGAGAGCCCCATGTTCGCTTTTATGCCGGGATCCCGTTGGTGACCCCAGAAGGCAGTGCCTTGGGCACCCTATGTGTCGTAGACTACCAGCCCCGCCACCTTAGCCCCGAGCAACTGGAGCAACTGAAAGCCTTAGGCCATCAGGTGGTTGCTCAATTGGAGTTGCGCCGTAGCCTGACTCAGCTTTCCCATGCCCCACTGACCCCACCTTACAAGTCCACCCATTCGGCTAGCCAATCCCGTCTGAAGAAAGCCTTTCTGCTCAAAGTCACAACTGGGTTTGGTATTGCGGCTCTCCTGTTGGGTGGAGTTGCTTACCTAACACAGCGCAATGTTTTGCGGCTTCCCCAAGTCACGGCCCAGGTGACCCACACCTTTGAAGTCCTTAAAAATCTAGAGGATCTGCTGGCAGAAGCCCGCTCTGCAGAAACTGATCAACGGGGCTACCTCTTGACCGCCGACATCAGCTACCTGAATGCCTACCGAGAAAGTCTTCAGGCTATCCCGACACGGGTGCAGCTGTTGCGAGAGCTCACCTCTGATAATCCAGCCCAGCAGGAGCGCCTGGATCAGCTGGAGCAATTGCTGGAACAGCGGCTGAGTTTGTTGCAGGAGTTGGTCGATCTTAGGGATCAAGAAGGATTTGCAGCTGCTCAACAACAGCTACAGCATTACGAAGGACCAAGGGTAATGGATCAGATCACGGCCCTGATCCAGGTCATGCAGCAGGAAGAAAACCGCCTCCTACAGGAGCGCAGCTTCCGTGTTCAGCTCACCCAGATCAGCGCCAATGCCACATTCTTTGGCGGATTGGTTTTTACCTATGTTGTTTTGTTGTTGGTTTACCTATTGATTCGGCGGGAAATTGAAGAGCGGGAACGGGCGGAAATCACGCTCAAACAGGAGCGAGATTTTACCAATGCGGTTATCGATACAGCAGGGGCGTTGGTGGTGGTGATGGATCCTGAAGGGCGCATCCTCCGCTTCAACCAGGCAGCTGAGCAATTGTCTGGCTACGCGCTAGCGGAAGTCAAAGGACGGCGCCTATGGGATGTGGGGCTGATCCCACCGGAAAACATTGCTGGGGTTAAGCAGGCTTTTCAAAACTTGAGGAGCAATGATCTATTAACTCGCCATGAGAATTTTTGGCGTACCAAACAGGGAGCTTTACGCTTAATCTCTTGGTCAAATACGGCCTTGGTCAATGAGAACGGCTCGATTGAATTCATTATGGGCACGGGCATTGACATCACCGATCGCAAACTGGCAGAGATGGCCCTGAAAGAGAGTGAAGAGCGCTATCGGGATCTGTTTGAGAACGCTACTGATCTTATCCAAAGCGTTGACTTTGAAGGTAACTTTATCTATGTTAACCGAGCTTGGAAACAAACTCTAGGCTATAGCGAAGAAGAGCTCAGAAACCTCACTGTGTTTGACATCATTCACCCAGATTATCATCAGCACTGTCAGGCTGCTATGCAGCGGTTGTTTGCGGAGGGCAAGATCGAACATGTTGAGACAGCTTTTCTCACGGCTACAGGAGAAACAATTTGGTTGGAAGGTAACGCTAGTTGCCGCGTTGTAGATGGTAAACCCATTTCTACCCGTGGTATCTTTCGGAATATTACGGAAAGAAAGCAGGCAGCCGAAGAGCTAGAACGTCAACATCGCCGTGCCAAACTGCTCGCGGAACTGAGTCTGAAAATTCGGGAGTCTTTGCGGATTGAAGAAATCTTAGAGACAGCTGTTCGTGAAATTCAAGCTCTACTCAATACCGATCGTGTCTTAGTCTATCGCTTTCAGGCGGATCGATCAGGCAAAGTGGTGAATGAAAGAGTTCGAGAGGGTTACACTCCTCTACTTGGACAAGTCATTGAGGATGACTGTTTTCGACGCAGTTTCTATAATTTATATGCTGAAGGCCGTATCAAGGCAGTCCATGACATCACCGCTGGGGATTTAAGCGATTGTCATATCAATCTATTGCAGCGCCTCCAGGTGAAAGCCAATGTGGTAGTTCCAATCTTTTTACAAAGAGAGTTATGGGGTTTATTGATTGTCCACCATTGTTCTGAACCCCGTCACTGGCACTCCTTTGAGGTGGAATTACTCTCCCAATTGGCCAATCAAATTGGCATTGCCTTGGCTCAAGCTGAACTCCTAGAACGAGAGAAACAACGCAGTCTTGAATTGGAACAAGCGCGTAAGCTAGCTGAAAAAGCCTCGGAAGCCAAGAGCAGTTTCTTGGCCACCATGAGCCACGAAATTCGCACCCCCATGAACGCGGTACTGGGGATGACAGGGCTTCTGCTGGAGACTGATCTGACTCCAGAGCAACGGGACTTTGTCGAGACCATCCGCATCAGTGGCGATGCCCTACTCACTTTGATTAATGAAATCCTCGATTTCTCCAAGTTAGAAGCTGGAGAAATGGAGCTGGAAATTCTTGACTTTGATTTGGGATCCTGCTTGGAGGAAGTTGCGGATTTGTTTGCGCCAAGTGCCCATGCCAAGGGATTGGAACTGGGGGTGTTGATTCAGGAGGAGGTGCCCCGGCAGTTACGGGGGGATGGATCCCGGTTGCGACAGATCCTCAACAATTTGGTGAGCAATGCTATTAAGTTCACCCATTCTGGTGAAGTGGTCTTGCAGGCTGAGCTCTTGAACCAAACCGATACTCATGCCCACCTGAAAATAGCTGTGAAGGATACGGGCATCGGGATCCCGCGAGAGTTACAATACAAACTGTTTCAGCCTTTCAGCCAAGTGGATGCTTCCACAACTCGCAAATATGGGGGTACGGGGTTGGGCTTGGCCATTTGTAAACAATTGACGGAGTTGATGGGGGGTCGGATCAGCGTAGAAAGCGAAGAAGGCCGGGGCAGCACCTTCAGCGTAGAACTGACCCTAGAGAAGCAACCCGCCGGTACCGGAGAGCAGTCGCCTCAACCTCTGGCGCGCATTCCCGCCGATCTGCGGGGTAAACGGCTGCTCATTGTGGATGACAACGCCACCAACCGCAAGATCGTCCGTTACCAGACCACTGCCTGGGGCATGCTTGTGGAAGAGGCGGAAAATGCCCAGCAAGCTCTAGAGAAGCTGCGGCAAGCGATTCGAGACGGGATCCCCTTTCCGGTGGCGGTGCTGGATATGCAGATGCCAGAGACGGATGGGGAAACTTTGGGCCGTTGGATTAAAGGGGATCCGCAACTGGCGGATACGCAACTGGTGATGATGACCTCGATTGGGTTCGGAGAGGTCTCCCACCGCATTCTGGAGATTGGCTTTGCCGCCTACTTGATCAAGCCGGTCAAACAAACTCGTCTGCGGGAGGCTCTGGCTATTGCACTGGGCAAACCGTCGGGTTTATCCGTTCCGATGTTGAGCATGAGCGCCCCTGAGGCGCAGGCAGCTTGGCTCAGTGGGATCCAAGCTTCACAACCGGATCCCGCTAAGGAGCAACTCTCGATTCGGATTTTGTTGGCAGAAGATAACCCTGTCAATCAGAAGGTAGCTTTGCGGCAGTTGCGCAGCTTAGGCTATGCAGCCGATGTGGTGGCCAATGGCCAAGAAGTTTTGGATTTGCTGGAGCATATCACCTACGACCTCATCCTGATGGATTGCCAGATGCCGGTGATGGATGGCTATGAAGCGACTCGCCGTATTCGCCAACAGGAGGCGGGATCCGACCGACACACCGTGATCATTGCCATGACCGCCAATGCCCTGCGGGAAGATCGAGAACGCTGTCTGGCAGCGGGGATGGATGACTACCTGAGTAAGCCCGTGTTGAAAGAAGATCTAGAAAAAATGCTAAGCCATTGGAGTCAGGTTGTATCCAAGGCTGCAACCGCTTCAACCCCTGAGGGATCCCTGTCGGAGTCAGAAGCTAACTTAGCCCGTGATCAGATCCCTGAAGTCCCGATTGGTATTGAGGAGGAGGATGTGGATCTTTCCGGTCTTGCTCCCCATCCTACAGACCCCCCGACTCTCCCCTATCCGATCAACCATGATCATCTAGGACGAGTTTCCGGCGGCGATCGGGCATTTGAGCAAGAGCTCTTACAGGTGTTTACCGAGGATGCGGCTGAACAACTGCACCAGATTCATCAAGCCATTGCCCAGCAAAATGGAGAAGTTTTGCGCAAAATTAGCCACCGCCTCAAAGGAGCTAGTGCCAATGTGGGGGCGGAAGCCTTTTGTCAAATTGTGCGGGAGCTAGAGCAACTGGGGTTGCAGTTTGCTCATAACCAGGAGCGTGGATCGGGATCCCAAGCTGAGGACTGGCTGCGCCCACGACAAGCCTTGGGAGATCTGGAACAAGCCCTCGCTGATATTCGCCAACACCTGAGTCGCCTAAATTAGCGACCTGCGGACTTGCGCACCGCGATCAAACTGCTGGTGGTGCCCAGGAAAACCCCCATTCCCAAAAGCATCAGGGGCAAAAACCAAAACTCCAACTGATTCGGATCCGCCTGCACCACTTTCAAGAACGGGAAGGCAATCAACTTCTCCAGCAGCTCCTGCAGCAATTGCTGGGATCCCAATACCAATCCCCAGGATCCTACTGCACTGACCACCCCAAACAGGCAACCCTGCAAAATAAAAGGCAGATAAATCCATGCTGCCGTTGCTCCCACCAGTTGCATCACCTCGATCTCGCGCCGCCGGGCCATGACGATCAGGCGAATCGTCGTCGTGATCACTGCAACCGCCGTCAGGGCCAACACCCCGGTGATCCCCAGGGATCCCAGCCGCAGTATTTCCTGAATCTGGCCCAGTTGCTCCACCACCTGGTCGCCGTAATAGACTTCATCCACCCCCTCCAGTTGGCGAATCTGGGTTGCCACCTCCCCCAGTGCCTCGGCAGAATCTGCCTTCACTCGCATTGCATCCACGAGCGGGTTATCCCCCAACTGGGTTTGAATAGCCGCCTCATCCTGAATCCCCATCTCCAGCAGCAGGGTACGCCAGGCTTGATCTTTGGTGATCACCTTCACTTCCGCCACATGAGGCAATTGGGTGACTTGGGGCTGCAAATCCACCGCCTGCCGTTCCGGCTCCAGGTAAACGGAGATCTCCAACTGTCCTCCCAGGGACTGCACCGTCGCATCGACCCCCCAGGACAGCTCGACGCTAATGCCCACCAGAAACAGCAGCACCAACAGGGTACTCACAGCAGCCCAGTTCAGCCAGCCCCCCCGCCGTAACCCCAAAAAGGTCTCTTGCAAGAGATACCGAGTTTTATTCAGAAATCGGGAGAGAGCTTGCATTTCCATTCACCGTCCAACTACGCGCCCAATACTCATCCAGCCCCAGGGATCCTGTGGATCTCAATGGGAGACCTAACTAACTGCCGAGTCCCAGCAGCCCTTCAGCGCATATCATACAAACGTCCTCCCTCCACTCGCACCACTCGATGCCCAGCCCGCTCCACCAAATAAGGGTCATGGCTGGTCATCATGATGGTCACCCCAAAGGAGTTGAGCCGTTCCAAAATCTGCAAAACCAGCAGGGAATTCTCCGGATCCAGGTTTCCCGTCGGTTCATCGGCTAGCAGCAACACGGGCATATTGACAATGGCGCGGGCTAAGCTGAGCCGCTGTTGTTCCCCCCCTGAAAGCTCATGGGGAAAGCGATCCCGTTTTTCCGTCAGTCCCACCATCTTTAAGGTTGGCCCAATGCGGCGGCGAATTTCTGCAGGCGATAACCCTTGTGCCCGCAACACAAAGGCAACATTTTCTGCCAAGGTGCGATTGGCCAGGAGGCGATAGTCTTGAAAGACTACCCCCAGCCGCCGCCGCAACATCGCCAGAGGACGAGGCGGGATCCGATAGGGGCGATGGCCCTCGGAAGAAAATAGGCATACCCGATCCACCATGACCGTACCTTGAGTGGCTTGGTCGGCCCCATAGAGCAGCCGCAACAGAGTAGACTTGCCCGCCCCCGATACCCCCGTTACAAACACAAACTCGCCGCGGCGTACCTCCAAATCCACATCCCGCAACACCAAGTTGCCATTCGGAAAGACTTTACTCACCCCCCGCAACGACACCATACTGTTCAGGGCTTGCATGGCTCCGGGCTGAGTGCTGCCGTAAAACCCCAAGGTGGCATCTGGATCCGGTTGGGTGGGGAGGGTGGGTGTGGGGGCGGTGCTGGCCCAGGAACTGCAGAAGTGAGGGTTATAGCCGACGTGTTGACCGATCATGGTGAAAAGAGCCTAGAGAGAAGACAAGGACTCTGTCCCGCTGTTGCTCCGCAACGCTGACGCGAAGACGCGAGCGGTGCCAAGATTAGGGGGTCTTCCGGGAAGAGGGATCCCGCAGCACCCGCCAGGCAAACCTGGGTAAAGCCAACATCCGTCGCCAGCGCCAGGGTTCCTGATAGAGACGATACAACCATTCCAACTGATGGTCACGCCACCAACGGGGGGCCCGCTCTTTTTTTCCAGCCCAAATATCGAAACTGCCCCCGATGCCAATCCAGATCGCCTCGGGCAAAAGGCGGCGCTGAGCCTGAATCCAAAGCTCCTGCCGCGGGGATCCCAGCCCCACCAACACCAACTGTGGCTGAAAACTTCGAAGGGCTTGTAAAACTTGCGCTTCCTGCTCAGGGGAGAAGTAGCCGTGGCTACCCCAAAGACACAATTGCGGAAACTGGGCCTGCCAAGACTGGATTGCCGCTGCATTCACCTCGGGCTTACCTCCCACCAAGGCCAAGCGCCACCCCCGCTCTGCGGCCACTTGAATCAAGGTTTCCGCCAGCTCAATCCCAGGTACCCGCTGGACGGTAACCCCCTGCCGTCGCAAGGCCCATACCACCCCGGCTCCGTCTGGGATCACCAGCTCTGCGGCTTTCAGCACCTGCGCAAAGTGGGGATTCTGATGGGCCAGCATGATCATTTCTGGGTTGCAAGTGATCACCTGAGCCCCCTGACCGTCATCAATGCGGGCCTCGATCCAAGCGGCATAGCTCTGCAGATTGGCCTCTGGCAGCGGGATGTGGAGCTGAACTCCCAAAATCGAGTCGGTCGTTAACGGCACTACCACCCGTTGCATGCTCTGGAAACTCGGCTGTTTAAACACAACCTCCAAAATAACAGGGATCCCGACATCGGCTCCGAGGCATCCAAACTCTGAAGAACGGCGTATCCCCATCAGACCGGGTTGAGGGGTGATGACAGTGGCCCCCGACGGTAGTTCCGATACGTTTTCAGGACAGGAGACTTTCGATGAAGACCTCAAAAACCCCATGGGCTCTGCCTCGCCTTGCTGCCGAATGGGATCCCAGCACCTCTCGCCGTAGCCTGTTGTTGACCGGCTTGTTGGCCGGGGTGGGGGGAGCGATCGGGTTGAGCAGCCTGCCCAGTGCCGCCCAATCCAATGCCGATATTGCCATCCTCAACGCCGCCATTGACCTGGAACAACAGGCCATTTGGGCCTACAAAACCGCTGCCGGTAAGTTGAGCAGCACCGATGTGGGGAAGGTGGTATTGGATGTAGCCACCAAAAACCTCAAAGATCACGAGCAACATCGGGATCTGTTGGTGGGTGCTGTCCGGCAGTTGGGGGGAACCCCTGCCCCGGCCCGCGACAGCTACGACCTCTCCACCTACATTGATGACAAAGAAGGCAATCTCGACTCCGATGCCAACATCGCTAAGCTCGCCCTTGCGCTAGAGTTCGATGCGGCGCTGGCCTACAATGATGCATTTATCCAACTGTCCAACAAAGACTTGGTGGCTGCTGCCAGCACCATTGGCCCCAATGAAGTTGCCCACGCTACAGCGATCCGGGCCGTCTTTAACAGTCTCGACTCCAGCATCTTGGTGGTGCCCTCTCCCTTCGTCAGTGCTGACACGCGGGAACGCTGGATCTTGAAGGTATAGGGTTTGTCTGGGTGATGATCCCCAAGGTTATCCGTCGAGCCTTGGCTGAGCTTTTTGGGGCCTTGGGGATCCTCACTAGGAGCATCAACCGGGTGATCCGGAGAGTTGCCGTTGTTGCTGTTGACTGGGGTCATTGACCCATTTTTCTCTTCTGGACTGATGCGGAGAAAACACTATGCCCATGACGCGGCGTTTGTTGCTGCTAACCGGATTGGGATCTGCGCTCAATGTGGGGGCGATCTTGGCGGTGGATCGCTGGCGACAGGCTGACTCCTTGGCGGAGGGGGATCCTGTTGAAGCGACAGCAGCAGTCTCGGAGGCTGAGGTGATCATTCGCGGGTTTCAATACTTGCCTGCGGAGGTCACCCTGAAGCGAGGCGGCACCATCACCTTTACCAACGAAGACTCTACCCCCCACACCGCCACACCCTTAGATGGGGCGCAATTTCAGGGGACAGGGCGGCTGCGGCGTAACGAGAGTAAAGTGGTGGTGTTCGAGGTAACTGGGATCCAGAACTATTTCTGCGATATCCACCCCAGTATGGTAGGCCGTATTGTCGTTGTGGATTGAGGTATTGGCCATGCAAACGGAAACCCTGGCCTCCCCTGCCCCCTTCTGGAACATCTGTCGGCGGGTTTACCTGGTTTGGGCGGTTTTGTTGTTGATGGGGTTTGCGGCCACCCAGTTTCACCAGGAGGCCAGCATCAACTGGCTGTGGTTGGTGATTTCCCTGCTGGGGTTGGGCTACATGGTGCGGCAGACGAGTTTGCCGGAGTTTCGGGCGGCGGGCTTGGTCCATCTTTACTTTGTCGGCTTGGTGTGGACACTGGTGATCGCACTGGGCATGGTTCTGTCGGTGTTGCCGTTTGTCGGTCGTACTGCTTTAGCATCCCTCAGCCAGTATTTGGGGGTGTTTTGGCTGTTTCAGATGGGGCTGGGCCATTGGTTAAATGGCATGGTGGATCCGCCCCGGCGCCCCTACTGGATCACAGGGGGGATCCAAATTTTGGCTGGCATCGTTTGCCTGGTATGGGGGTTGGAGTGGCAATTTTTGGTGGCAGGAGGAGTTGGGGCCTTAGCAATGCTGCTCCTCATCCCCTTGCATTAGGTACCGCCCTCCTCATGGCTCTAATCGGTGGGGGAGGGATCCGGATCCACCTCGGTATCCCAGCGCACTTGCCAAAGCTGTCCTAGCGCCACCACTTCATCCCCAAAGCGCAGCTTGCGCCCCCGCCGGGTTTCCACTTGGCCGTTCACCTGCACCTGCCCCGTCAGGATCAACTGCTTCGCCTGCCCGCCAGTGGGGACAACTCCCGTTAGCTTCAGGAATTGATCCAGTTTGATGACGCTACGCGTCGTGCGGGGCACGATAAAAGAATCCGCTGCCGCAGATGCAGTGGAGTCCTCCGGTTCCATCTGCTCCTCCATTACTTCACCCAAAAGGTTTTGATGTTAACAAATTCCAGGATCCCTTCCCGGCTCAGTTCCCGCCCATAGCCAGAACGTTTAATGCCGCCGAAGGGCAAGCGGGGGTCAGACTTGACCAGACCATTGATAAAGACGGATCCCGCCTCAATCTCCATCAGCAGGCGCTCCTGCTCGTTTGGGTCAGTGGTCCAGGCGCTGGCTCCCAACCCAAACGGGGTACTGTTGGCCAGACGGATTGCCGCCTCCAGGTCCGGCACTTCAAACAGCAGCGCCACCGGGCCAAACACCTCCTGCTGCGCCACCGGATGCTCGGCAGGGATCCCGCTCAAGACCGTGGGTAGGTAGAAATTGCCCCCCAGCGGGGATCCACCCACCCAGACCTTAGCCCCCGCCTGCACCAGAGCCTGCACCTGCCCATCCACTTCCTGCAAAATGCTCGGGGTAGCCAAAGGCCCTACTTCGGTTTGCGGATCCAGGGGATCCCCGACTTTGAGTTGGCGGAATCGCTCCACCAGGGCGGCGGTAAAAGACTCGGCGATGGTGCTGTGCACAATAAATCGTTTGGCAGCGATGCAGGATTGGCCATTGCTGATCAGACGCGCCGTGACGGCTGTAGAGACTGCCGCCTCCAAATCGGCACTGGGCAAGACGATGAAGGGATCGCTCCCCCCCAATTCCAGCACCGTCTTTTTCAGGTGTTGACCGGCCAAACGGGCCAAACTGGATCCCGCCGCTTCGCTACCCGTGAGGGCGGCCCCCCGCACCCGTTCATCCGCTACCACTTCCGCCACCTGCGCTGCACTAATCAACAGCGTTTGAAAGACCCCTTGCGGAAATCCCGCCTCCCGGAAGATCGCCTCCAGGCACAAAGCCGATTGGGGCACATTGGAGGCATGCTTGAGCAAGAGCGTATTGCCCGCCATCAAGGCCGGAGCTGCACAGCGAAACACCTGCCAAAAGGGGAAGTTCCAGGGCATCACCGCCAAAATCACCCCCAAGGGTTGGTAGCGGATGCCGCTGCAGCTGGCATCACTGGCCACCAGTTGTTCCGCCAGAAACCCCGCTGCTGTTTCGGCGTAGTACCGGCATACCCAGGCGGATTTTTCCACCTCTGCAATGGCAGAGGCTAAGGTTTTGCCCATCTCCAGGGTGATCAGGCGGCCAAACTCGGCTTTTCGCTCCAACAGAATCTCCGCTACCCGCTCCATCCAAGCGGCCCGCTGGGCAAACGGGATCCAGCGATACTCCTGAAACCGCTCCTGCGCTTGTGCGATACAGGTTTGAATCTTCCGGGAGTCAAAAACTGGGTAGCGGCCCAAAACCTCCCCGGTGGCGGGGTTAAGGCTGACCAGTTGCCCCGACTGTGCATCTTGCCCCATCATCCCTCTCCCTGAGCACCTCTTTCTCCACTCTGGCACTTCACCCCAGCTTAGAATGGAAAGATTTGTGGATTTCAAGCCCTTCTGGAGGGATCCCGCCAAGACTTCTATCCGGAAGTTCCATGGAAAGAGGACTAGAATCACACCCGGATTCACAAACTCAGGGATCGCTCGCGGATGGCTTGCAGGTTGACAGCCAAATCTTGCCGGATACGCCGTTCCACCATGCCAATGGGCATTCTGCGGGGAGGTTTGACCTCTAGGTGATAGGTCAGCAGAGTCTGGTCTGCCGGGCAAGGGCTCAAATCCCAAAATCCCTCGAACAGGAGAAAATCCCCCTGGGTTTTTTGAAAGCGTACCTGTTGGGGAAAAATCTCCTCAATCGCCAGAACCACTGTGGCGGAAAACTGGGCAAATAAGAGCTTTTGGGATCCCACTTGGCGGACCAACTTGCGGCCATTTTCATGGCCAATGACCCGACTTTCCACCAAATTGGGAATAAACTCTGCCAGATGGTCGTAATCGGTCAACACCTGCCAAATTCGTTCCCGCTCGACAGGAATGGGCACACTGCCCCGCAGCTGGCGGCGACGCTCCCCCAAATCCACCACTTCAATCTGAATATCTGACGACTCCGTCCCGCTGTTGCTCCGCAACGCTGACGCCAAGACGCGAGCGGGAATCGGGATCCCCTCTTCCAGCCCAGGATCTTCTTCTGCGGGATCCGTGGGCAGCAGCGGGCTAGGGACATCCGGCCATTCGGGGTCAGAGGGCATGGGAAAGATCGTGAAAGCTGGCCTTATGATACCGTTCATCAACAACAGAGCAGGCCCATCGGATGGGTATTGCTTGCGGGATCCCCTCAAGATAATCAGGGGAAAAGAGCCTTGAACCAACCGATGATCACATCCCACACCCGCTCCACAAAAGCAAAGGGATCCCGTAACTCCTGGAGCACCTGCCGCGGGCCGATATTAAAAACCACGAACAGCACCGCCAGAATGATCACAATCCCTACCGTTGTCCAGACAGCCTCTCGAACCACCCGTACCCAAAAAAACAGCAGAAAGGCAGCAATGATCACAGCGGCGATCAGCGGCAACATTTCCAGGGTCATTGGGATCCCACCTTGTTCAGCTTTGGAGTTTTTGGCGTACCCCTACTTTATCCAGCCTATGCCCAGCAAAGGTATTCGCGGATGCCGAAAGGACTCCGTCCCGCTGTTGCTCCGCAACGCTGACGCGAAGACGCGAGCAGCAAGGGATCCCATCCCGTAAAATGAGATCACTTTGTACTGGTACTCAGCTTACCCATGGACATCATTACCCTCGGCTGGATTGCGGTTCCTACCTTCTTTGTCCTCTCGATTGCCCTCGTGGTTTGGGGTCGCAACGGCATGTAATCGATAGGGATACCCCTTGAAAGTGACATGGAAACCGAGCTTCCCCTCTTCACCCAAATCGCCTATGGCAGCATCTTTTTGCTGTTGGCAGTGGTGACCTTAGGTGTTGGTTATATCACCTTCATCGATTGGCGGGATCGGCGGCGGCGCAATGAGATGGAGCGTAAAATCCGTCGTCCCAAGCGTTAAGGCTCCTCAGTCTTGTTTTCGACTGACTCCAGAGTAGGGATGGTCAGACCCGGCAAGGGATCCCCCTCAGGCAGTTGAGACAGCTGTCGTAGGTTGGTTTGGTTGGCTCGCCACAGAGAGAGCACATCCCAACCGGCGTAGGTGGGCAAATAATCTGCCAGTTTGCCATTGGCTTCCCCCAGTAGGATCATGCAACCGCGCCGGTTCTGGTTGGTGAGGTGATAGTAAGCCACCGCCGTTTGCAATAGCCCTTGGTAAAAGCGCCGCTCCGGCTCAACCGCCTCCATCCACAGGGCTTCTAGGCTGTCATGGCAGGCGTAAAATTCCCCCCGGTTAAACTGCTGGACAGCCAACTGCAACGTTACATCCTCTTGATCGGGTCTGGGATCCGTCATGGGCAGGCGCGTAGCGGCAGCGAACCACCGCGGATCAAGGGGGAGACATACGTGGGTAGGGATCCCTGAGGCAGAACCAACGTAAAGCAAGTTTTGCCATAACCACTTTCCACCGCCACACTGCCCTTGAGCCGTTCCATCAACTGTTTCACCAAAGCGAGGCCCAACCCCGTTCCCCCCCGTTTCCAGGGATCCCCGTTGGGTATTCGGTAAAACTTTTCAAAGATTCGTTCTTGCTCCTGGGGAGGAATCTCGATCCCCTCGTTGATCACTTGAATGTACACCAAGCCAGGAGGCAGTCGGTAAGCCTTGACTTGAATACGGTGTTTTGGGGGGGTGTACTTACAGGCATTGTTCACCAACTCTTGGATCACCCGTGCCAAACTAGCCTGATCCGTGACCACCTTGCCCACATTTGGATCAATTTGCCACTGGAGATCCTGCTGAACTGACTTGGCTCGTTCCAGAAAGGGATACAGCAGAGAGGGCAACCAACCCGCCAGCGGGATCTCCTCTAACGTTAGGACTTTGGATCCCAACTCCAACCGCTGCAGATCCAGCAAATCGTTCACCAGTTCCGTTTCTCGCTCACATTCTGTTTCCAAGACGGTTAAATAGCTGGAGCGCTTCTGAGGATTTTTGGTGCTTTTGAGCAGGTGAATCGCCATCTTCATGTTGGTGATCGGGGTACGCAACTCATGAGAGACCGTGCTGAGAAAGTCATCTTTGAGCTGATTGAGGCGTTCTAGCTCCTCCACTTGTTCTAGGGAGGTTTGGTAGAGACGGGCTTGACGAATGGCGATGGCACAATGGTTGGCCACCTGCTGCACCAACTGCATTTCCAACTCATCGAAGCTGTGTTCGGATCTCTTGACCAGCCCTAGATCTCCCAACACCCCCTGATCATCCCGCAATGGACACAACAACACCGCGACCTTTTGCCGAGAAGGAATTAACCCTTGTCCCGGCAGATCACAAAACTGGCTCATCTGCCCCGATTGCAGCTGTTGGTAAAGGGCTGGATGTTCTGCCATGGGGATTGTCAGCCCTCCTGCGGCAGGCAAGGTGGCGGTGTACTCGTAGCGAACCGTGGCTTCTCCCGCAACGGGGTCATAAAGGCAAATATCGCAACACTCAATCGGCAATCCCAAGGCCAGTTCTTGCACCACCGCCCGCAAAATCTTGGCTTCATCCAAGCTATCCCGCACTTGATCAGTGATGCGCTTGATCAGAGCCTCCATTTCCAAAGAACGTCGTAGGGCTGCCGTCCGCTCTTGCACCTGTTTTTCGAGATGAATATTCAGGGTCTGAATCTGTTGGTAGAGCTGGTTTTGGGCGATGGACATGGCCAAATGGACCCCAACTCGACTCAGCAATTCCACATCTGCCGGCGACCAAAGGGGGGACTCATTAATTTTCAACTCTCGCCACGCCTCAAACGAAATCTGGGGCAATCGCTGTCGGGGATCCCCTTCTGCAAAGCCCTCCGTGCTCCGATACCCAGCCCAGTGGGTTTCCACATACACCGCCCCACGAAACACGCTCAGCCAACCCACCTGTTGGTCATTCCAACGGAGCTGTAACAGGATCAAGCCACGAATGGGCGTTTGCTGGATGGGCTCAAAAAAGTGGAGCCATGGTTTCAAGTTGGACAACATCCAAACTTTGGCCAGTCCTGACTGATCCTGCTGCGCAGGCAGAAGGGTCTGCTTCTGAAGCTGTTCTTGCAGCCAATCCTCATAGCCAGTTGGGGGTTGTAGGCCGTGGCTATGTAGAGTGGATCCCTCTGAAGTGAAGATTTGTAGCCGAGCGCCAATCCCGTGTAACCCAGCGGTCAGCTGCTCTAGCACGGTCGTCAAGGTGGAACTGGGGTGAACCGGAGAATGCAAAAGAGCTGCGATCTGATTGATTAAACTTTCCTGTTGGGCCTTTTGTTGAGCTTGCTCCAGCAATTCTGCCTGGGCAATGGCGATAGAAACTTGATCCGCCACCAACTGCACCACTTGCAGTTCTTCATTCGAATAAGCTCGCGGTTCGGCATGATGGGAGACCAACAGTCCCCAGAGGTGCTGATGATGCATTAGGGGAATGGCCAAAGAAGAAGCCACCCCCATACCTTTCAGATAGTGGATGTGACAGGGATCCACCGGTCGCTGGGGTAGCTCGTGGTCGGGTAAGGGCTGAACCTTGGTGGGTAAAGTCAAGTATTCCGGCTGGCTAATGGAGCGACTCTGGGCCTCCACATCCACGATCACCCGGACTTGAGCGCGTCGAAACAGTTGGCGAGCCTGAGGGGGAATATCGCTGGCCGGGAAAGAAAGCCCCCGCAGAGAGGGAAGGCGACCCTCGCGGATCGACTCTGCAATCACCTTGCCATGGCCCTCCGGATCAAAGCGGTAGACCTTGACCCGATCCGTGCCCAGAAAGGAGCGCACTTCCTCGACGGTGGCGGTCAAAATTTGGTTGAGTTGCAAAGATTGCCGAATTTGATTGGTAATGCGGTTGATCAGGGCATCTCGGTGGAGCCGGACATTAGAAGATGGAATCTCAACACTCATAATCGCAAGCCTGTGTAAAGGGGAGAGGGCCTGCTGACAGGGATCCAGCGTTTTCCCCTTTTTCCAGCATAGAATGCCAGCCCCTCAAATGGCGTTAAAGATTGTATCGAATAGGGATATATTAATCCGTATAAACACGTATGTTGTCAGGGAATGACTACGCCAGTATCGGCAGGCGAAACAATTGGGCGGCATTCTGGCTGGTTTGTTCCGCCAGTTGCTCGGGAGAGATATGTAACAAGTCCGCCAGGGTATGGGCAACCCGCTCCACATAGGCAGGCTCATTGCGTTTGCCACGAAAGGGAGTCGGAGCAAGAAAAGGGCAGTCGGTCTCGATTAGGAGTTGCGACAGAGGCACTTCCAAGGCAGAATCCCGCACAAGCTGTGCATTCTTGAAGGTAACAATGCCGCTAAAGCTCACAAAACAACCCAGCGCCACAAACTCCCGCGTTTCCGCCGGGGATCCACTCCAGCAATGCATCACCGCCCGCACCGGCCCTGCTTCGGCAATCGCCTGGGACAACATTTGGTGGGTGGCTTCAGCCGCATCCCGACAATGGATGATCAGGGCTAAATCTTGGCTTTGGGCAATGGCAATCTGGGCTTGAAAGGCTTGCTTTTGCAGCTCAATATCGGCTGGGTCTGACTTGTAAAAATCCAGCCCTGTCTCCCCAATCGCCACCACACGCGGATCCGCAGCTGCCAACTGGGCAATTTGAGCGGCCATGTCCGGCTGCCACTGGCGGGCCTCCAGAGGATGAAGCCCCACCGACAAAAACACCTCCGGATATTGGTCGGCAATCGCCTGTAACTGCGGAAATTCCTCCGGCGTGACACAGGAATGAACCAATCGGTGGATCCCGGCTTCGCGCCAGCGTTGGGCAACCTCAGGCAAATCCTCAGCAAAATCGGGGTAGTTGAGGTGGACGTGGGTATCCACCCATCCAGCAGGGACAACATCCAACATGACAATGGGCAAAGCTCAGCTTTGGTCGAGATCGTTACGCGTTAAAGTGGCAAGTTACAAATTGTGAATCTGCCCCTACCTTAACCGGGTCGGAGGGATCCCTTCAAGCAGGGGAGGGTCAGGTAGGGATCCCGTTTGCCAACTTTTGTCTTCATCTGGGAGCATGATGAAAAGGAATCTTACCGTTGGAGACCCCGTATGGCTCGCACCCCCTCAACCATGCTGGCCTTGGAGACCCCAGCTCCTGACTTTAGTTTGCCGGATGTGGTGACTGGCAAAACCATCTCTCTGACTAGCTTTGCCGATAAACCTGCCCTCTTGGTGATGTTCATTTGTGAACATTGCCCCTATGTGAAGCATGTCCAGGAAGAATTGGCCCGCCTCGGCAAAGACTATAAGGATCGCGGTGTCGGGATCGTGGCCATCAGTGCCAATGATGCCGAGAAATATCCGGATGATCGCCCAGAAAACCTAAAAAAAATGGCAGAAACCTTGGGCTTTACCTTCCCGTTTTGCTACGACGAAACTCAAGAGGTGGCCAAAGCGTACACCGCCGCCTGTACCCCCGACTTCTTCCTGTTCAATGCTGAGCGCAAGTTGGTGTACCGAGGCCAACTGGATGACAGCCGCCCTAGCCTGACGGATATTCCGGTGACCGGTAAAGACCTGCGCGCTGCCTTGGATAACCTTTTGGCGGGCAAACCCATCGATCCGGATCAGAAACCCAGCCTAGGCTGCAACATCAAGTGGAAACCCGGCAACGAACCCACCTATTTCGGTTAGGGACAAGGGATCCCCAACCTGCGGATGTTGAGCAGTTGCTAAAGTCTCTTTCTGAGCTGATGGCTGGCTTGCCAAAGTTGCCACCCTAACTTTAGGCCCGGCCCCAGCATTCTCCAGCCAGGAAACTGGATAAACAGGGATCCCTGACCCTGCCAACCGACGCGGGTAAACGTGAGGCGAATGTGTTGAGACCACTGAGGGGGTAAGGCTGCAATCAGCCCTAAACATTGCCCCGTTACTGCGGGATCCGCAAAGCCAATCTCCACCCCTCCCTGCCAGGATTTGAGGGAGAGCTGTTTACCGATATCCAGCAGATAAGGCCAGTAGCGAGGCCAATCGGTGGGGGAGCAACGACCCCCCATTCGTGTCGGCCAGCGCCCGTGCCTAGACAGGGATCCCCAACGCCAATGCCAGCCGTGGCGATTGACCCGTAGCCTTTGTCCCATCGGCAGGTGCCAACACCCCCTCCAACCCAAAGGGCCCATCCAGGTCTTGCGGTAGCGGAGGATCAACCTTTGTGGCCAAAGCAGAAACGTCCCCACTAGGCTCATGAGCAGCAGTCCAAACAGGGATCCAGCCACCGGAGTGCTTCCCTTCAGCTCAGTGCGTTGAACGGCAAGGCTCCTTGTAGCAAGCTCTCTCCGATCCTAAGATGAATAATGTGTCTTTTTTTGGATAGCTAGGCATGAAACATTATCTAATCTCTTGGATCAGTGCTGTGCTCCTGAGTGGCCCTATGCTGCTGTTGGGTGTTGCTAACGAGCCCGCAGTGGCTCAATCCTCTGCTCCTGCCATCCGCACTGAGGAGGCGATTCAGATCGCACGGGGTGTAGTTCCCAATGGTGTGATCAAAGAAGTGGAACTGGAACGAAAAGATGGGCGGCTGATTTGGGAAATTGAGTTCACCAATGATATTGAGGTGAAGATCGATGCCAACAGCGGCGATATTGTCGATATTGACGACTGATCCTGACTAAGACTGACAGATTAAGACCCTGCCTGACCGCCTGGATGGGGCCCGCTGAGGGGGGATCCCTTGCTTTTTACCCAGGAGAGCAACTAGAACGCCCTAAGCTAGAATGCTCTCTATCCGTCTCGCTGCCCCCCTGATGGACGACCCTCCTTTATCGTTGGCGGCTGCGGCTGCCTTCCCCGAAACTGAACTTTCCTGGGGAGATGCCTCCTTTAGCCTCCTCTGGGTCATCGGTCTTTTAGCCATTAATGCTTTTTTTGTCGCAGTCGAGTTTTCGTTGGTGTCGGCACGGCGCTCGCGCATGTTGCAGTTGGCCAGCGAGGGGAACCGTCAGGCAGCCCTAGTCCAGAAAGCACAGGAACAACTGGAATATTCCCTCTCCACCACGCAGTTGGGCATTACCCTGGCCAGTGTATTGCTGGGTTGGATTGGAGCCACCAAAGTTGCACCCACTCTGTTTCTGGCTTTAAGCCAGTTAACTTGGCTGCAAGGGATGGATGTGGCCCTAGTGCAGGGGCTGTCGGTGGTGGTGGTGTTTTCGTTGCTCACCTATTTTCAAATTGTGGCGGGGGAGCTGATCCCGAAAACTCTGGCTATTCTCTATTCAGAGCCGATTGCGTTGCGCTTGGCCTGGTTAAACCGCTTGGTCAGTCGTCTGTTGCAGCCCTTTGTGGAACTGCCACGCTTTTCCTCCCGCTGTGTGTTGCGATTCTTGGGGGCGCGGATCCCAGAGGACAGCTCTTTTTACAGCACCATGACGGTGGAGGAGCTGCAACTGTTGATCGCCTCGTCGGTAGAGTCCGGCAACATTGAGGCAGAAGAACGAGAACTCCTCAGCAACATTTTCGAGTTTGGCGAGACCGTCGCCAGTGAGGTGATGATCCCGCGTACCAGCATTGATGCGGTCCCCGAAACCGCAACGGTTCAAGAGGTATTGGCGGAGGTGGCGGAGTCAGGGCATTCCCGTTACCCCGTTTTTGGCGAATCTTTGGACGACATTCGCGGCTTGATCCATGTCAAAGAATTGGTCGGTCAGTTGGCCAAGGGATCCCTGGAACTGCAAAGCCCGATCACCGAGTTCATTCGCGAGGCCCACTTCGAGCCGGAAAACAAACTGATCGCCGAATTGTTGCCCCAGATGAAGCAGCAGCACTGGGCGATGGTGGTGGTGGTAGATGAGTTTGGCGGTACAGCGGGCCTGATCACCATTCAAGATTTGGTGGAGGAGATTGTGGGCAAGCTCTCGGATGGCCCGGATCCAGACGAGAAAGAACCGGATATCCAAGACCTTGACGAATCGACCCTTTTGATTCAAGCCCAGTTGGATATCGAAGAAATCAACGAGCGCCGTGGCCTCAACCTCCCCCTCCATGAGGATTACCAGACCCTGGGGGGCTTCTTGATCTACCACATGCAGAAGATCCCCCGTACCGGCGAAAAGTTCACCTATCAAGACCTAGAGTTTCAGGTGGTGCGGATGGAAGGGCCGCGGGTGGATCGGGTGAAGATCATCCGCCAGCCTAGCTCCATGGAAGGTTCCTTACCGGCTCTCCCCCAACCGCAAACCGCGAGGGCCCATTCATGAGAATTGGGCAGAGGTGCAGATGTAGACTAGGGATCCCCACTAAACCCAGTTCCAGCTAGTCCAGCTTGACCACCTTCAGGGTTTGCAAGCGCACATCCTCCGGGCCATTGATAAACCCGCCTGCCTCATGCACCAACAATAAATAGTCCACCGCCTCTTGGGTCACCTCCTCTCCCGGCACCAAAATCGGGATCCCGGGTGGATAGGGAGAAATGATCTCAGCACAAATGTGGCCAACCGCCTGTTGGAACGGAATGCGGTGAATCGGCGCAAAAAAGGCTTCGCGGGGAGAAAGCCGCCGGGGAGCCAGAGGGGGGCGCTGCAACAAAGAGAGTCGCTGCATTTTGTCCGCCATCGTTTGGGATTGAGGGGATCCCTGAGAGTGCTCGGACAAAGCAGTGAAGCTCTCCACCAGCCGGTCAACGTCCCTTGGAGTATTACCAATGCTGAGGATGAAAACAACATTGTGCAGAGTTGACATCTCCGGCTGCACATGAAAATGGTCGTTCACCCAGTCGTGGGCATCGAACCCAAACTGCCCCAACTCCGACACGGTTACCGTCAGGCGGGTGCGGTCAAACTCAAAAAAACCCGGCGTAGAGCCAATCCGTTCTGACCCAAAACAGTGAATGCCAGGAATCTGATTCAGGCGGGTACGGGCTTGATCGGCTAAAGCCAGGGTTTGGCTGAGCAGGGTTTCGCCCTCCAGGGCCATCTGCCGTCGGGCCACATCCAGGGACATCATCAACACATAGTTGGGGCTGGTGGATTGCAGCAGTTGCAGAATGTTGCGCACCCGGTTGGGGTTAATACGGGATCCCTTGAGGTGGAGCAGAGAAGCTTGGGTCATGCCTGAGATCACCTTATGGGTGGACTGCACCACCAGATCCGCACCCGCCTCTAGGGCAGACAAAGGCAACTCCGGGTGAAAGGCAAAATGAGGGCCATGGGCTTCATCCACCAACAAAGGTAAGCCATGGGCATGGGCAATGGTAGCCAGCGATTGCAGATCACAGCACACCCCATAATAGGTGGGGCTCACCACCAAAACTCCCTTGGCATCGGGGTGTTCCTGAAGGGCTTGTTCTAGTCCGCTTGGGGTAATGCCGTGGGCAATGCCCAGTTCTAGGTCGAAATCCGGCTCAATATAAGCAGGCACTGCTCCTGAGAGGATCACCCCGGCAATGGCAGACTTGTGGCAGTTGCGAGGCAACAAAATCTTGTCCCCCGGATCGCACACCGACATCACCAGCGTTTCCACACCACAGGTGGAGCCATTGACCAAAAACCAGCTGCGGTCTGCTCCATAAGCTTCTGCGGCCAAGGTTTGGGCTTCCAGAATTACTCCATCCGGGTCGTGCAGGTTGTCCACTTCCGGCAATTCGGTTAAATCGGCCCGGAAGACGTTTTCTCCCAACAACGCCAGCAAATCAGCCGGGATCCCGCGCCCCTGTTTATGACCGGGTGTGTGAAAAGGGGCTTTATCTAAACTGCAATAGTGACGGATGGCCTCAAATAGCGGCGCACGTTCTTGGCTCTTACGATCAAGCGAGCGTAAGCGACGGAATGCTTTTGACAGAACCACAGGCCACCCCTACACACAAAAAGGCAATGTGAAGCCATTATCCATCCCAAGTGGGGTGAAGTCCACTGCCAGAGCTGGATCTACGGCTTTGGGTCATTTTCCTGCTAGCCTGGGTTTTCAGGTTGCTTCTGATCTCCCCCAACTTGGCGCCCTATGTTTGAAAAATTGCCTCTCCCCATCAGCACCCTCATCTTATTCGCCGGAGTCGCCGCCACCGTCTGGGGCTTCATCAACTACAATGACCCGACCCTGAACTTAATCGGTATTTTCGCCGGGATCCCGTTGCTGTTGGGCGGGGTAACCATGAAAGTGGTCGAGCTCAAGCCGGTACCTGCTCTCGTCCCTGCCTCTGCGGAGGTGGTTCAAGCTCGCAACCAGCAAGCCACAGAAATTCAAAAGCAAGTGCGCGCCGACATTACCAAGTACAGCTACGGGGCCAACGCCCACCTCGAGGATGCCCTAGAGTTTCTGGGTTTGCGGGGCCCACTGGAAGCGGATCTACCCAAGGTGAAGGGGTACCAAGAAGAACTGCGAGATGGGCAGTACACTTTGGTGCTTCTGTTCGATTCTCCCGCTGTTTCCTTCGAGCAGTGGCAGGAAAGCTACCAGAAAAAAATGCAAGGTTTCTTTGGCCGAGATGTGAAGGTGCAACTGACGCAACCCCAAGAGAACCAAGTGCAATTGGCACTCATCGCTCAGCCGATATCCTCAACCACTTAAGAAAGGCTTAATCTAATTCGCTCACCCTAACCTTACGATTTCACGGCTTTTTCACAACTGGGATCCTACAATCGGCTCAACTCACACGAGTGTGTTGAGGACTGAAACACTAGAGGAAGGATATCCAGGGATCCCCCATTGGTTCGGATCCCTTTTTTGTTGAGGATTTAGCGGGATCCCTCTCTGAGCAGCACAAGGATGACCCCGGCAATAATGCTGATGGTGGCTCCAGCAATCAAACTGGTTGCTAGCCGTTCTAGCCGCTCACCAACAGACTGGGAAGCATCAAACTTGAAGCCTAACTTATCAACATCGCTGGACAGCTTATTCACACTCTGGGAGAGTCCACCCACTTGCCCAGCCAGATCATCCACCCGGTCGGTAAGGTTATCTACCCGATCGGTGAGGTTATCTACCCGGTCGGTGAGGTTATCTACCCGATCGGTGAGGTTATCTACCCGATCGGTGAGGTTATCTACGCGATCGGTCAAGTTATCCACTCGATCGGTCAAGCTATTCATTCGCTGCGACAGCTGATCAACGTGCCCCAGCACTTCCCCCTGCTGGTTAACCAAAGTTTCTACAACACGTTCAATGCGATCCAGCCGATCCTCTGTGGAAGTTGTCATACAGCTTTCGGACTTCTCAGTTCCTATCATAGGTCGCTGGCCCATCCAGGGATCCCTGCTGAGTCGCAGTTCGTTCTATCCTGAGAGGGTTTCAGCAGCCTGATCCTGAATAATCCAGGTGCGCAGAATTTGAATTTCGTGGGGGCTAAAGTGGCCCAGGCGATCCACACTGTTGCCATTGCGGCGAATATAGGCCAGATTATCCTCTCGCCCCGTCAGGGATTAGAAACCAACCCAAAAGCAACATCATCATTCATAATATAAGGAGTTAGCATAAACACTACCTCACTACGACTGTTGTTAACACTCTGAGAACGGAACAGAGAGCCCAGCAAAGGTAGATCACCCAATAATGGCACTTTCCTCACATCAACTATATCTCTATCTTCAATTAAACCAGCAATGATGAATGTTTGACCATCCCTCAACCTCAGTTGAGATGCTTCAAGTTGTCTCTTTTCAATGTTAAAAAGTTGGATGCCTGCGAAATCTCCACCTTCGAGCACGCCTGCAGGCACAGGGATGGAAATTTCTGGTTGAATAGTCAAAGTGACGAATCCGTTGTCATCCACCCTAACTTCCGAGACATCCAGAATAACCCCAGCATCTTCACGAACCAAACGCTGGGTAATGGACTGCTGATTGTCTCCTAGCGGTATGGTAATAGTTTCAACGTTTACAGGTACAGTTGAACCGATACTAACTCGGCTAGAGGATCCATCCGCCACAACAACTTTAGGATCAGTTAATACTTTCCCGGTTTGATTGGTAATTGCAGCATCAACGCGCAGAGCAAGTGATTGCTGAAGCCTATTCAGAGAATTAAATACACCGCTTATAGAACCAGATGAATCTAGAGGACCAACAGACTCCACAGAAGATCCTGCAGGTTGGTTAAGTGGTGTTCCGCCGAAGTTGCCTCCACCAAAGGTTCCAAGTGCAAAGTTACCCGAAGCTCCTCCCAAGCCAACGGATAGGCTTTCATTATTGTCTAACTGGATGTCAACAGCTCTCACCGAAATTAAAACTTGACGTTTGCGCACATCCAATTGGGCAATTTGCGCCGCTGCTATATCTTGCTGCTGGGATGTGCCAATGACTGTAATAGAGTTGGTTCGCTCATCAATCTCAACTTGGGCGGGACTCCCAGGGGTTACAGCATTCAAAACTGCACTCAACTTGGGTGCAAGCTCAGTAGCAACAGCTTGGTTAATACGATAGTTGCGAACCAATCGCTCTGTGATCCCTGGTAAATTAGTCCCAATAAATACGGTTTGCTCTCTCCGCTGGGCCTGTAATTCTTTCAGCCGCAAGATGAAGTTAAACGTTTCCTGTAAGGGTGATTCATTCACATCCAATGAAATCGTCAAGTCTGGGGGAACATCGTTCAACACCACGTTCAATCCTGCCCGGCGCACTAACAGGCTCAAAACATCGCCTACTGGGGCATCCTTCAAGGTTAAGGTGATCTTGGCATTGGAACCCAGATCAACTGTGGGAGGGCTTGGCAAAATCGTACCTACTGCAATATCTCCAGAAGGAGGCGCAATGGCCCGCCCTTGGAATTGAGATTCATTGGGCAGAGCTCCTGGAGGCAATTGGGGTTGATTGAGTTGACCTACTGCTGGAACCTGGGAAATCATCTGCGGGACAGGAGTGGCAGGAGCACCTGCAGAGGGTTGGGGAGGTATTTGGGTGGGACTTTGAGCGATAGGTTGTGGTGCTGGAGGTTGTGAAACAGGAGCTGGGGGAGCCACGACTGGCATTGTCGCTGGGCTGGGAGCGGCAGCCACTTGAGCGGAGGGCAACCCTTCAAAGTCGAAAACCAATTGAGTGGGGCTACGTTGAGCCAGTAATCCTTGGGGAGCTGCTGACGTGCCAGCAATTTGCACCCGCACACTATCACTACCCACTTGCTTGGCTTCGATAAAGCTCACCCCAGGCAATGGCGACTCTTGGCGATAGCTACCTTGGCCCATATCCAACTGAGCATTGGTGATATCGCCGATCCAGGATTGGCCCTGCTGGGTAAAGAACACCTGCGGGCGAGTTCCCCCCACTGTGTCAATCTCGAGTTTCATCCGGTTGCCGTTGGGCACCAAACGGATATCCTTGATGCGGCTGATGCTTTGGGGGTTTGCGGAGGTCAACTGTTGAGCTACAGCTTCATCAACCCGACTTTCCATAGCCAACATGGGCAATGACAGGATCAAGCTCAATGCACACCCATAAGCTACTCGACGGTTCATCATCCTCACACCTCACTCAGTTCGCCCTACCGTGTTCTTGCTTAACCTCACCACGGGTGCTCCTCTGACTCGCTCACCCAGTGCTTCCCTAATCAAACCCGAAATCTTGAGGTTTGCCACTACCTGTAGCAAGTTCATAGAAAATTTTCCCCAGATCTTCGATTAAGAAACACTACCTGTGCTTTGTCGCCGATTTCCTCCTACCTTTTACCCATCCGCCAAAAAAGGATCCTGTTGCTGCAGGATCCTTTTCTATACCAACAGTTGAGCGAGTTATCGATTATGCCAGCCACTCACTGGGTTAGGGAGTCGGCGTTTCTCCTCCTGCAGGTGCTGGAGCGGTACCCAAAGGAATCTCACTGTTGTAGATGTAGGCAATCAGGTCAAATGAACTATTCAACTCGCCGGTATCCGGGATGGGTTGTAATGTGATATTGCTGACCCGGAACAGTGTCCGCAAACGCTCTACATCCCCCATCAGGTTGATTATGTCAGTAAATGGGCCATGCAAGTTGACACGAGTGGTTTGCACCTGAATGGCCGGGGCAATAATGGCTGGAACTTCAGGATTTGCCGAGGAAGCCGGCCCTAAGGGAGAAGGGTTAAAACTGCGCAACTCGCTGCCAATCTGCCCTTGAACCAGACGATTCAAATCAAGCAACTGGGTGTCAGCATTCTCGGGAGTGGAGAGCAACGCACTGATCTGTTGCTGCTCCACGCGAGCCCTCTCGATCTGATTGGGTACATCCTGCAAGCTGGCAATCTGACCCTGTACCCCCTGTAGTTGTGTGGTTTTATTGGCTACGTCCTCTTCCGTTGCTTGTACTTGCTCAATCAGTGGGCGCAGTTGGGTAAAGGCCAAAACCCCCGCTGTACCAATACCCAAGGCCCCAATGAGCAATCCAATCCGGATCGGGGTTAGCTCTATCCCCAACAAAACTGGAGGGCCTGCCGGAGCTACTGCAACCTGTTCGTCGTAGATACTGTCTACTGGGTATTGTCCAGCCATTAGTTCGTCTCCACTTGACGCAAAATTCTGATCTTCTCAACCAAGCCAGTGGCACCCCGCAACTCCAACTCACGAGTAAACTCTGGATCGGGATCCCCCAGGGTGCGTACCGTTACAGTCAGGCCATAGTTGACACTGGGTTCAGTAGTCTGGGTACCATCCACTTTGGAGGCAGTGTTGATGACTGCCCCTGTAACAAAGTTAGAGTCTAACAGGGTCAACAAAAAGTCATTGACGAGAGGAAAATCCAGCGCTCCCCCTTGTACGCTGAGAGTATCACCGGAGGCACTGATTCCTGTTATCCATACCCCTTGACCTGGAACCCTACGGCGGAAGTCTTCAAGAATAGCCGACCAAGGCTGGACGGATCCCAGAAAAGAGCGAAACCCTTGGGTTTGGGCACGAATGGTTTGCAATTCTTGATCGAGGGCCTGCAAACGAGCCAGTTCCGCATTGGCGGTGCTTAGTTCGTTATTCAGACGGGTTTGCTCGGCTTGAAGGGTTTGGAGCTGCCGGGTAAAGCTGTCTTGGAAATAGAGAAAAGCCCCAATTGCCACAGCAGCAGCGACGGCTCCAAGGCCAATGGCCGGGATCCAATTCTGGGATCCCCCGCCAGCACCAGGAGCAACAACAGCTCCTCCACCCGTGCGAACGGTGGTGATGGCATCCGGCCTTTCTTTAAGGAAGTTAATATCCGGTGTGTACATATCTCCTGAGCGCCTCTCGATTTACATCCACTTTTTCCGATTTACCCTGGGCTGACCCATCTCTGGGTTGTCCTCTACTTGGTGTATTCCCGCAGAGCCAATCCCAGAGCTACTCCCATCGCTGGGCGCTCTTCTAAGGGCAATTCTAGGGAATCCGGTACCGCAATGTTGCCAAAGGGATCCGCCAATTCCACCGCCATACTCAGGGATTGGGACAAGAACCCATCCATTTGCCCAATGCTAGCGCCAGGGCCAGCCAGGAGCACTTTTACGACTGGAGCACTGCTTTCTGTATTGATGAAAAAGTCAATGGAGCGCTTGATCTCATCCGCCAAATCGGAGATAACCCGCGTTACAGCGGCGACCCCTGGATTGGTAGTAATGGGTTGTTCTCCGGTTGACAGAACATCGGTGGGGCTAATCAGGGGCAATTTGAGAGATTGCAACAAATCCCCTGTCCGGCTAATCGGCAGGTTCAGCGATTGGGCCAAGACCTGCCGCATATGAATGGTGCCGATATTAACGGTGCGGGTAAATTGCGGGATCCCGTTCACCAAGATGCTGATCTCGCTGCTCTCATAGCCAATCGAACTCAGCAACACCGCCTCTTGCGGGCCATATTGTGTCAGTTGTTCACGAATGGTGCGAATGAGAGAGAAGCTAGCCAGCTCCACACAGCGCACCTTCAAGTTGGCCGCTTGCAGCACTTCCAGGTAGTTGTCTACCACCTCTTTGGGGATGGCCACCAACAGCACTTCAATGCGTTCAATGCCGTCCTGGGAAAGATCCAGACCCAAGGGTTGGTAATCGACATCCGCTTGATCCCGCGGATAGGGGATGTAAAGCTCAGCTTCTTGCTCCAGCACCACCCGACGCAACTCGTCAGCAGGCAGATCAGCAGGCAAACGAATTAAACGAACAATCGCTTCCCGTACAGGTACTGCCGTTGCGGTCGGCAAGTTGGTGGGGATTTTGTTTTCATTCAGTAAATTCATGAGGGCCAAGCCAATCGTGCCCGGATCGAGGATGCGCCCTTCGATCATCGCCCCTTCTGGCATTTCCACACTGTGGTAGTGGGCCAGACGATAGCGACCATTGCCCTGCTTTTTCAGTTGGGCGACCGAGATGCGCTCAGGGTTGATATCCACCCCAAGCATGGTTTGGGTTTTGGAACCGCCGAGAAAGCTAAACACTCCGGGAAATACCGCCCTTTGCGCCACTGCTAGACGCATACTACCCAATTTATTCGGGGGTTACCACCGATTTGCCGTTGACTGTCGGGAAATGCTTGTGTTAACTGACCCGACACCGCCAGGGATCCGGTTCAAGTCCTACGCGGCTCAGGGTTCGCTCGTTTTGGAGTCCACTGCGTAGCTTGAGGCATCTGATTAACGAATCTGTTGACGAGCCCACTCCCGAAACTGTCGAATCGCTTCTATTTCCCCAATACCGTAGCGCTTCTCCAGAAATTCCTGAAGGATAGACGCTGGCAAACTGGGGAAACTCAGGCTTTGGGCAATAGGGAGGTAGGTGTCATCTTGACGTTGGAAATATTGCACAGTGCGTCCGTTGTAAGTCCACACCTCTGGAACCCCCAGCTTGGCGTAAATGGGGAGGCGTCGCTTGGAGGGATGGGTGATGTCGATTTCCAACACCAGGTCTGGGGGCGGATCAACAGCCAAGTCAATTTCCTCTTTGTGGCGGATGAGCGGCTCATGTTGAATGTAGTAGCAAGAGTCAGGCTCTGCCCCCATCTGCAAATCAGATCGCCGCATCGTCCAGGAGCCGAGTTGGCGCAAATTCAGGTTCCACTCTTCGGCAATAACCACGATCAAACTTTCCAGGAAGCGATTGCTGCCTTCGTGAGGAGCAAGGGGAGACATGATTTCTAACCTCCCTTGCCAGTAGTGGAAACGGGTATTTCGCCCTTCCCCTGCTTCTGTCAGCAATCGCTCAAATGTCTGCCAACTGATGTCATTGAGGACAACACGTTCTTCTCCAAGAAGCGGGGAGCGTTCCGTAGATGCCATCTCGGGAGTGGCATAGGTAGCCATGTCGGCCTCCTACCAGAGGAATAGAACTCAGCAACTGTTCAAAATCCATCGTCATCGAGGGCTTGCACATTTTGCACAATGCGGGAGAGCTCGTTTTTCTCATCGACATTGATGCGGGTCGGGGATCCGCTGATGATGCGCTCATAGCCCCGGAAGGAGTCACGGATTTGGATGCCGGCATTGGAGATCAAGTACTCGCGGATGCCTTTGTCGTGCCAGGAGCCACGCATTTTGAAAACATTGAGGGCACGGGCCATCTCGCCGCGGATCTCGACGTATTGCAGCAAAATAATCGTGTCGGTGATGGTGGAGATGTGGGATTCAGTGATGGAATGGGATCCCATGAATTGGTCGGTGGTATTGGTGAAAAAGCCGGTGATCTCCTCCTGTTTGGCCAGGCCGGTGACCCCAATCACAAACTGACGAAAGGCATTCTGGCTCACCCCCCGCGCTAGTGCCGAAAGGGAGTCGATGGCAATGCGAGAGGGCTTGAAGGCCATCATCTCGGTTTTGATCTTCTGGAGGTGATCTTCCAAGCCCGCGGACTCGGGATAGGCGCAGATGATCTTTAGGAGGCCCTGCCGCTCGAACTCTTCTAGGTCGATACCCCAAGAGGAGGCATTGCGGGAAAGCTGGGCCCGCGATTCTTCGTAGGCAAAAAGAATGCACCGCTCCCCATCCAGACAGCCTCGTTCCAGGAACTTGCTCACTAGTGAGGTTTTGCCGGTACCGGTGGCACCTGTGGCCAGGATGATCGAGTCCTTGAAGAACCCGCCGCCGCACATTTCGTCCAGCTTTTCGATGCCGGAGGACACTCGGACATTCGAGGAGCGCTGCGTCAGTTGCATTGCCCCCAACGGGAAGATATTGATGCCATCGTTGGTGATGGTGAAGGGATATTCTCCCTTCATGTGGGTGGTGCCCCGCAGCTTCAAGATTTCGATGGTGCGCCGTCGTTTTTCTCCTTCCAAGATGTTGCGCAAGACCACAACGTTGTCGGAGACAAATTCTTCCACCCCAAAGCGAGCAATCGGGCCGTACTCATCGGTGCGTTCAGTGGTCATGACAGTGGTGACATTGGCCTGCTTGAGGCGAGCGGTGAGGCGAAACAGCTCCCGTCGCACGATGCCGGCAGGGTCGTATTGCTGAAAGATAGCAGTCACTGAGTCGATGGAGACCCGTTTGGCTTTGTACTTACGAATGGCGTACTGAATGCGCTCGATCAGAGCGGAGAGATCGAAATTGCCGCTGACCTCATAGCCTTCCGGATCCGGGGAAGCGTCGAGAATAAACAGTTGGCCTTTGTCGATGAGCGATTGCAAATCCCAGCCAAAGCTGGAGGCATTGCGGATGATATCGGCGGGGGTCTCCTCAAAGGTGACGAAGATGCCCGGCTCTTGGTACTGAACAATGCCGTTGTAGAGAAATTGAGTAGCAAACAGGGTTTTGCCAGTGCCGGAGGTGCCACTGACTAGGGTGGTTCGCCCCAACGGTAGGCCATCGTGGCTGATGTCGTCGAAGCCTTCAATGCCAGTGGGCTTTTTCGGGATCCCGCGCGGCTCCAAAAGTCCCATGCGGCGGCTGGGTTGAGGGGGAGCGGTAGAGACTTCCGCTGCTTTATCCTGCGCCTGCGGCTCTTGTGGCTCAGAAGGCCCAAATGGCTGATTCATCACACTCTCCTCACTCCCATGGCGCGTTTCAAGCCTCTTCGTCCAGTTCTTCGTAGAGCAGATCTAGGCCAATCAGCACTTTCTCCCGGTTTGACAGGTCGCCAATGATCTTTCGTACCGGCGGCGGCAGGATTTTGGCCAAAGTTGGCGTTGCCAAGATCTTATCTTCCTCTGCCAGTTGCGGATTTTTCAAGACATCGATCACCTTGAGGCTGTACACGCCGCGAAACTCTTTTTCCAAAATGTCTTGCAGGGTATTGAGGGCACGCAGGGAATTGGGGGTGTTGCCCGCCACGTAGAGCTTGAGAACATAGGCTTTGCGAGCTTCGGCAGACATATTCAGGGATCCCTCGGCGCGGGTTTGGGAATGGAGCGGCGGTACATTTCGCTCAGGTGGGCCATCACATCGATCAGGGTAATGCGATAGTCCAGCAGGATCTCCTCACTGCGGCCCTCCAATTTCAGTTGTTTGGCAAAATCCTCCATTAAGCCCATGTGTAACTCCAACAGTTGGGCAGCGCCAATATCGGCAAAAAAGGCCAGGGCCACCAGTTCATCGATGCGGGCATTGGCGGTTTCCGGAGACTGGAAGTATTCCAGGACGATGGTTTGGTACAGACCCCGCAGCCTTTGCATTAAGGCCCGTCGCTCCGGCTCAGAAAGGCGTCGATAAAACAGCTCCGGGTCACGATGATAATACACTCCGGCATAGCCCAGCCGTTCCCGAAGCTTTTCTGCCAGCCGCTGCTGTTGCTGGTTGCTATAGGTCAGGTAGGCTTGCCCCTTCGGACGCACTTGCCCCTGCGGCAGACCGCAGGTGGGGGAAACCTGGAGAAACAAGGCGATGGCCCGCTCGATCAACAGTTCTAGAGGAGAGATCCCGCTGCGGTGGGTATGAACCAGCAGATCTCGCGGCGCTAGGGAACGCACCAAGGTGGCGTTGTGGTAAAAAAATTGCTCCCGTTTGAGGAGGGCATTAGCGCTGGCAGTCTGAGAGGAGGTAGATGGCGCTTGGGTGGTTCGCGCAGGATCCGGGACACGGATTGCTTCTTCTGGGCCAGGCTCAGGTTCTGAGGGTTGAAAAACCAGCGCCAAAACAGTGGGCAACAGGAGTCCCCATTCACACAGTTGATTGCCGATATGCTCCAGCTGATCCAGTCGGCTCGGATCCACCAGCAAGACCAGGCAGTCGATGCCGCCATTTTGCTGGTGCAGATGTTCTAGGAAGAGATCGGGTTCGCGGAAACTTTCGCTGGCAAAGCGTTCAGGGGGCAGGAGGGATTCACAAGCCAGCGGCTCCCCATCAGGTGGATCCCAGGCTTGCAGCAGGCAAATACGCAGTGGCTGTGTACTGGGGGGGGTCAATGAGGAGCAAACAGAAGGCCATTTTCGATTGTAAATCTGGCTGGGAAGCTTGCCTACGGGGATAGAAGGGCAACCATAGCCTGAGGAACCGCTTCGGTTTACCTTAGAGTCCAATACCTTAGAGTCCAACAAGGGATCCGGTGCGTACCGCTGTTGCCGTTGCCTCCTACACTAGGGGGTAAGTGAGTTCCGGTTGGGATCCCTATGGTGCGTCCCCTGATCATCGATTGTGACCCGGGACAGGATGATGCGGTGGCCCTGTTGTTGGCTTTGGCCTCGCCGGAGTTGCAGCTGCTGGGGATCACCACAGTGGCGGGGAATGTTTCGGTGCAGCAAACCAGTAGCAATGCGCGGCGCATCTGTGAGTTGGCTGGTCATCCGCAAGTGGGGGTCTATGCCGGCTGCCCGCGTCCATTGCTGCGTCCTCTGGAAACCGCCGAACAGGTGCATGGCAAAACCGGGATTGATGGAGCGGATCTGCCGGAGCCGAAAATGCCACTGGGATCCATCCACGCTGTTCAGTATCTCATCGACACCCTAATGGCCGCTCCGGCGCCGATTACCTTGGCGTTGCTCGGCCCGATGACCAACTTGGCGGTGGCTTTGGTGCAGCAGCCGCAGATTGTCGATCACATTGAGGCACTGGTGTTCATGGGCGGATCCGCTTTTGAGGGCAATGTTACCCCGGCAGCCGAGTTCAACATCCTCACGGATCCCCATGCGGCACAGGTGGTGCTCAGTGCTGGGATCCGGCGAGTGGTAATGTTGGGATTGAATGTGACCCACCAGGTGATCAGTACTCCAGAGCGGATTGAGCGGATTCGCGCCTTGGGTACAAAAGTAGGGCAGACAGTGGCTGCTATGCTGACCTTTTATGGCAAGTTCGATATCGAGCGCTATGGATTGCCCGGTGGGCCGTTGCATGACCCCTGTGTGATTGCCTATTTGCTAGAACCACACCTGTTCCAGACCCAGCCCTGTTATGTGGAAGTGGAAACTGCCAGCCCCCTCAACTTGGGCCGCACAGTGGTGGATCGCTGGGGAGCCAGTGGCCAGCCGGCCAATGCCCAGGTGGCCTTTGGGGTAAATGCCCAGGGCTTTTACGATCTGCTCACCGAGCGATTGGGCCGTTATCAATGAATTCAGGCGAAGCCAACGTGGAGAGCGGTATTCTCGGCCAGAGACCTAAGCTGGCCTGGGTAAACCTACCCACCGCCATTACCCTGCTGCGCTTGGCCGGGATCCCGTTTATTTTGCTGGGGTTAAGTTGGGGATCCCCAGCAGGAGAAGGCTTGGCCTTTTGGGCTTTTCTGCTAGCGGCGGCCACCGATTGGTTGGATGGATACTTGGCGCGGCGCTATGGGTTGGTGACGGAGGTGGGCAAGTTTCTGGATCCCTTGGTGGATAAGCTGCTGGTGCTGGCGCCACTGCTCAGTTTGCTGGAGTTGGGGCGGATCCCGGCCTGGGGGGTGTTTTTGATTGTGGGACGAGAACTGGCCATTGCCGGTTGGCGGGTCAATCAAACCCAGATTCGTGGGGCCAACCTCTGGGGCAAGGCAAAGACGGTAACCCAAATTCTGGCGATTGCTCTGTTGATCTTAGGATGGCCGGTAGGGATCCCCTGTTTTTGGCTGGCGGTGGTTCTGACCTTACTCTCGGGGTTGATGTATCTGCGCAACGACCCTGCTGAGCTAGAGCCGGATCCCAGATCCAGACTGGATAAGGAGAGCACCTCTGCGTAAACCACCCGACCCTTTGCACCAGCAGCCCCTTGCAGCAGCAGATCAGTTGATCCTAGGTCTTGATCCGGGTCTGGGCACCATGGGTTTTGGCTGCATTCTGGCGGGATCCACGGGCTTAAAACCGGTCGATTACGGCGTGATCAGCACCTCTAGCCAACAATCGATGCCAGAACGCCTACAAACGTTGCACGATGATCTGGATCAACTGCTGCGCCAACTGCGCCCCCAACAGGTGGGGCTCGAAAAACTTTTCTTCTACAAAATGGGCAACACCATTGCCGTGGCTCAGGCCCGTGGGGTGATTTTGCTGGTCTTGGCGCAGCATCAACTGCTGCCAATAGAGTTTACGCCCGCGCAAGTGAAACAAAGCCTCACCGGGTATGGACGTGCCGACAAACATGCTGTCCAAACTGCGGTGGCCCGGGAACTGAACTTGCCGAGCTTGCCCCGCCCGGATGACGCTGCCGATGCCCTGGCCATTGCCCTCACCGTTTGGCACCATCGTGCTACGCACGGCCCGGAGGGCCATCGCCCCATATCATAGGTGCATAGAATAGGTTCATAGGCATCAAAAATCCTCTCTCCCCATCGGTCTGAGATTCGGTAAAGATCGGTAAAGAAGATGGGCTAGACTCATTACAACGAAAAGCACAGACGCTATGCCTTCCTCTTCACTGGATGTTCGTGAGCTGCCGTTGTTTCCGCTACCAGAGGTGGTGCTGTTTCCAGGCCGCCCTCTGCCATTGCACATTTTTGAGCCCCGTTACCGCATGATGATTAACACCGTCTTGGAGACGGATCGGCGCTTTGGGGTGCTGATGTTTGATCCTCAGAAGGGATCCCCGGTGCGGGTGGGCTGTTGTGCCGAAGTGTTGCAGGTACAACGGTTGCCGGATGACCGCATGGATATTCTGACCCTTGGACAGCAGCGCTTCCGCCTTCTGGACTATGTACGGGAAAAACCCTTCCGGGTGGGGTTGGTGGAGTGGATCGAGGATGAGCCGACGACTTCTGATTTACAAGGCTTGGTGCGGCAAGTCTCCACTCTACTAGAAGATGTGGTACGCCTCTCGGGCAAGCTGATGGAACGGGATACCGAACTGCCGGATCAACTGCCCACCACCCCAACGGAGTTGTCCTATTGGATTGCTGGTCACTTTCATGGTGCTCCTCAAGAGCAACAGGCTCTACTAGAAATGCTCAGTACCGAGAGCCGCCTGCAACGGGAAGAAGAAATTCTTGAGTCCACCCGTAAGCACCTGGCCGCTCGCACCGCCCTCAAGGATCTGTTCACAGAAATTTCCTGAGCCTGAGGCTGACCTTTTGAGCTGCCCTTGAACAGATTGGAATGACTCGGATCCTCACCTGGGCGGATCTCACCCTGCTTTTGGTAGACAAAGCCTGGTATATCTTCGGAGGATCCCTCCTCTGGTTCCCATGTCCTATTCCCGTCAGTACTTGCGCTTCCCCTCTCGGATTTTGGGCCGGGAGATGGAGATGCTCCACTTCGGGCATCAGGGTTACCCACTGATCTGTCTGCCCACCAGCAATGGCCGCTTCTTCGACCTAGAAGATCGAGGCATTATTGCCAGCCTTAGCCATCATCTGGAGCAGGGCTATCTGCAAGCCTTTTGTGTAGAAACCCTAGACTGGGAAACCTTTTTCAACCGTAAACTGGAATTGCCACAACGGCGGGATCAATGGTTGTTGCTGGAGCAACACTGGGTGGAGGAGCTGATCCCCTATGTCAGGGACGAAGCCCAAAACGATTTTTTGGTGGTAGCCGGGTTTTCGCTAGGTGCAACCCATGCGGTCAATCTCACCTGTCGGCATCCGGGGTTGGTCCGCCGTTGTCTGGCTTTGGGTGGGCCTTACGATGTAGCAGCGCTGGGATCCATTACCGGCTGGGATCCCAAACAGGCGGAACAGGAGCTGTATTTTATCAACCCGCTCGCTTACATGTCCAACATGAGCCGGCAACTGTGGGATCAATTGGGGGGGCGCAATACGGATCTCAAGTTGTTAACGGCGCACCATGACCACTGCCTTAGCGATAATCTGCGTCTGTCAGAAGTTCTCAACCGCAACGGCATCCCCCATCAACTGGAAGTCTGGGAAGGGGATCACGACTGGCCCACGTGGCAAGCGCAAATCCGTGCCTTCGCGTAGGATCCCATGTGAGGAGTGAAGGGAAGACCATGACGGAAGACTACTGGATTGGCAGTTTGCACTTTAGCGAGCCCTTTGGGGATGAAACCGTGGAGCGGCTCAATGCTCTCCCGCCCATCGCTGCTGTCAATGGCCAAACCTATAAGATCCGAGCCGAACATGTCACCATTCACGAGGTTGATCTGGATTACCGCACCAAATATCGCCTGATCTTGGATCGCTTTAGCTATCTATACCCACAGGCAATTGGCTTGTTTATGGGCTTTGCTTTTCAAGGCGTTTATATCATCAATAATCCCTTCAGTTTCTATTATTATCTGCGGAACAAAGATGCTGCCTATATGGTAGTTAAAGACTTGGGTATCTCCATTCCAAAAACCTATATCTTGCCCCCGAAAGAAGCCCCCGCTCTCCAAGGAGACGATTTTAAGTACCACAAATTTTTCGATTGGCAAGGAATGATTGAAGAACTGGGCTGGCCCATTGTCATCAAACCTGCGGAAGGACGGGAGGCGATTGGGGTAGAACTGGCCTATAACCTCGATCAACTGCTGTATTTGTACAACCATTCGGGATCTCAGGTGATGATGCTACAGGAGAAGGTGAAAACTCCCTACCCTTGGCAAATCAGAGCTTTGTGTATTGGTCGTAAAATCATCCCGATCAAGTATATCTTTCGCAAGCTAGATGCCAGTGAATATATTTTTGATCCCGAGTTTCTAACCCCGGAGTTAGGAAGAAAAGTGATTGATACCTGTCGGATTATCAATCGGGTTTTGGGCTATGAGATGAACTCTGTAGAGATGTTTATCGATGAACAGGGAGAACTCCAAGCCATTGATTTTAATAATCCTGTGCCCGATGGCCGTCTGAAAGCCTTGGGAGAAATTTTTTACAATGATTATCAGCAGGCCCTTTGTGACTTGGTAGTCGAGATTGTACGGGAACAGCGCTCTTTCGACTTTCTGCCCCCGGACATCAATACCTTCGCTCATATTGCCCGTCGTTCTGATCTCAGCCGTGAGCAAAAGTTTCAGGCAGCCCTAGAGCTAGCCAACCGCTACTACGAGCCTCGGGATCCCGACTAGAATCAAGGGAAGATAGGCCCCGTCGGGGAGGTTCTGTCTTTGCAAGGGAGTAGCAGCATGGTTTCAGATCCCGTTTCGGAATGGTATGTGATCAAGCAGCCGCAGGGATCCTGTCAGGTGCTGTCCCTTTCTGCTGAGGATCCCTTGTTGAGCCAGCAGGAGCATTGGGGACCTTTCTCCAGCCAAGCTGAAGCAATGGCACGACGGGTTGGATTGATTCGAGCAGGCCAATGTCAACCCGTTTGAAGTTGCGTTGGTGCCACGATATCCGCGAGATCCCAGCAGCCAGCTGGAAAGCGCTGGAAACGGAGCGCACCTCTCCCTTTTTGGAATACGAATGGCTGCACAGTTTAGAAAGCTCAGGATCTGCCAGCCGGAAAACCGGGTGGATGCCCTGCCATCTCTTGGTGGAATCGGAAGGCCAGTTGATTGCTGCTGCTCCGCTGTATTTGAAAAGCCACAGCCAGGGGGAATTTGTTTTTGACCAAGAATGGGCTTCAGTCGCCAGCCAACTGGGGGAACGTTATTACCCAAAACTGATCGGCATGGCCCCGTTTACTCCGGCCACCGGCTATCGCATTCTCGTTCATCCCGAGCATTCGGAAGCAGAACTGTGGCCGCTAATGTTAATGGCGATTGATCACTTTTGCCAAGAGAATGATATTTCCGTTTTCAGTTTACTTTATGTGGATCTGGACTGGCGGTCACAACTGGAAGCGGATGGATTTATTCCCCGCATTACCCATAACTACCAATGGCACAATCCTGGCTATAGCTCTTACGAAGACTTTTTGAGTCAATTTAATGCCAATCAAAGACGGAATATCAAACGAGAACGAGCAGCCATGGAGAAAAGTGGCCTTCAACTGAATATTTATACTGGAGATAACATCTCGCCACGGCTTCTCTCACTGATGTATGACTTTTACAGCAATACCTGCGCCCAGTTTTGGAATTGGAGCAAATATCTTAACCGTCGTTTTTTTGAATCTTTACACTCCCACTATCGGGATCGCGTGGTTTTGGTAGCAGGAGAACGGGCAGGTGATGTGGTGGGGATGTCCTTCTGTATACGCAAGGGGGAGCGGTTGTTTGGACGCTACTGGGGCTGTCGGGAAGAAGTTAAGTTCCTACATTTTAATGTTTGCTATTATGAGCCGATTGCACTTGCGATTCAAGAAGGGATCCGTAATTTCGATCCTGGTGCTGGGGGATCCCATAAAATTCGGCGCGGATTTCCCGCTACACCTGTCTACAGCTACCATCGTTTCTATCACCCACGACTACAACAAGTGTTGATACCCTACCTGAATCGAGTCAATCCTCTCATGTTGGCTGAGCTGGAAAACGTTAATCAAAATGAGGTCCCCTTTCGAGAGGATATCCTGCCTTCTTTATCTACCCTGACCAATCGTTAGATTTTTGGTAAGCCTTTATTACCGACCTTGAGAAATGGAAAAAGCCCAACCTTTGTTTGTCATGTTGTCGGTTTTGGGGGGTCTGGCGCTCACAGGGTGGTCGAATTCTGAAAAGATTCTGGGGAGCTTTATTCAACCGCTGCTAGCTTTGCTGCTCTATCTGACTTTCCTGGGAATTCCGATTCAGAAATTCAAGCAAATGTATTATGCCTCCCAAGTGGTGTGGGCAAGTTTGTTCATCAACTTTCTCTGGACCCCAGCTTTGGCTTGGGGACTGGGGGCTCTTTTTTTGTCGGATCAGCCGGATTTGTGGGTTGGCCTGATCCTGCTGATGGTAACCTCTTGCACAGACTGGTATCTGGTGTTTACAGGGATAGCAGGTGGGGATGTGGTACTGGCCACCGCCCTGTTGCCCCTCAACTGGATTCTGCAAATCCTACTTTTGCCAGTTTATCTGTTATTTTTAGCAGGAGATCTGGTTGAGTTAAATCCTGAAAATCTACTGACTGGATTGCTGTGGATTCTTTTTTTGCCGTTTTTTAGATTTAACGTACGAGGAGTTAGCCTGTTTAACCTGTACCACTTTGGCTCGCAATTCTCCACTCTCTCTGGCGATTGCTGCTTCTGCTTTTACTGAGCGTCCACTGATCCCGTTAGCTTTGGTGATCGGCCCCCTGATTGAGTTACCAGTTTTGACCTTGGTTGCCCAGGTGTTGTTGCGAATTCGAAGAAAAGGATACTGGAATCAGTCTTGATTTAGTCTTGACTTATCTTGGTCTTGATTGGCTCTCCTGACATTTTGGTGTCGATAGTATAATGAGATACTGAGTTCCATGACGAACATTGGTTTCTTTTGATAAGTTATTGGGTCTTGCTGGAGTCAAAACCCAAGAGTTTGTAGAGTTAGAACACCGCGTTGTCCTCAAACTAGAGCTGAATACTAACGAGAGGATTTGTCCTCATTTTGAAGGAATATTCAACTGTCAGTTTGAGCAGCGACAAGCAAAAAAGCCCAAGGGTTTCAGCTCAAGAAAATCAGTATCGACGAGATAAGCATGCGAAAAGGGCATAATCAATATGTGAGAGTTATCAGCGATCTGGAGAATCATTGTCTCATTGAGGTGATTGATGTTCACAAGGCGGAAGAGCTTACTGAATATCTAGAAAGCCTATGGACAGAGGAAGAGAGGCTGAATATCGAAGAGGTTAGCATCGATATAGGGGCTGGATTTGCCAGGGTAGTCAAGCCGGTATTTCCCAAAGCACATATTGTCTATGACAGATTTCATGTGATAAGCTAATCAAACGACAAGGGCATGGGTTTACCAACATGACTAACCTCAGAGCTAGGTTATTAGCAGCTTTCTAGCCTTAGTAATCCTTGATCACCATAAGTCCGGGAGAGCCTCGCTTGACTCTTTGTGGTCAACTCCTTTCGGGTCTACTGAATGTCATTCAACGCACAAATTCGGGAACTTCTTTTCACAGCTTTTCTTGACCAATTTCAAGCCAGGTTCTAGCTTCTTGACCAATTCCTAAATCTTCTCAGCTTTGCAAGATTTAATTTTTTGCAAGATTTAATTTCGTCCCCAGTGCATTCCATTCGCACAATTAAAGCTATTCGCGCCATCCGTCCACATCCCTATAAGATGATTAGGTATCCATTATTTTATTTTTATTTTATTTATTATGTATAGCTTATGTATAGCAGATTGTATAGTGGTATGGTAAGAACAAACACACTACCCATTCGCCTGACAGACATTGAACTTGCAAAGCTAAAAGCTGAAGCCGAAAGGCTCGACATCTCAATGTCAGATCAATGTCAGAGGTTGTCAGAGCGTGGATTAATACCCTGCCTGAACCGAAAGCCAAGTAGCGATAGGTCATCTGTCATTCCGAGAGATTGTTGGCAGGCTCAAGCCCGTCGAGGGCATCGTGCTCCGCACGACCCGGAGGGTCATCGCCTGCCTTGAGGGGTAGGCTTCCCTCCCCGTGTCTGGTCGCGTAAGCGTTGCGTAGCAACAAGCCAGGGGCTTCGCCGCACAAGCTAAACACCACTGGTACGAGCCTGGGTTTGCAGCATTCTCCAGCGAGCCTCCCCGTATACCCCCGATGTGGCGCCGGCAAAGATAAGCGCTCCGCCCAAACAGGTCCACCAATCCGGGATCTCAGCAAACACCCAAAATCCGATCAGGCTAGCCCAGATCAATCGCGAGAAATCCAGGGGCATTACCGTTGTGACATCCGCCAACTTATAGGCTTGGGTAAGGGCCACCTGCCCGATCGTCCCCAGCAACCCCATGGCCACCATCCACAGCCATTGCTCAGGAGAGGGCCAAGTCCAAACCCAAACGGCGGCTAGAAACGACATGGGGGTTTGCAATAGGCCCATGTAGGCCGTAATCGTGATGCTGGACTCGGTGCGGGATAGCATTTTGATCACGATTGTCACCCAGGCGAAGAGGGCCGAAGCGATCAAGGTGAGCCCGATACCCAGGGATCCCTCCTGAAACCCTGGCCTCAACATCACCAAAGCTCCGGCAAACCCAAGGCCCAGAGCCAGCCAACGATAAGGCCGCATCCGTTCCTGTAAAACCAACACCGCAATCAAGCTGGCAAACAACAACTGGGTAAAGCTCAGCGCCGTCGCCTCCGCCAAAGGTAAAATACTGGCGGCCCAAAAGGAAAGCAACATCCCCACCGTGCTGATCACCCCGCGCGACAGGTAAAGACCGATCTTGGTGGTCCGTAAAGACTGGATCCCGGCCTGGAGTAGCAAGGGCGAAAGGGTAAGAAACCCAAACAGATTTCGCAAAAAGACAATTTGAAACGGATGAATCGCAGGAGAGTTAAGCCGGATAATCGCCCCCAAAGAGGCAAAACAGCCGGTGGCCAACAACATCAGGGCAACCCCTTGCCAAGCCTCTACCTGGCTCAGTTCTCCGAAGCGGCCCATCTGACGGCGATACCACGTCCCGAACACCACAGCTCACACCCAAATGTTTTAAGCGCTAAATAATTAGCCTAAGGGGATCCCTATTGGACTGGACTGTGCTCCTCCGCAAAAAACAGATACAAAAGATACTGAGTTCAGGATTTCTGCAGGATCTCCTGCAAGTAGCGAATCACGGTTTCGGGGGGGAGATGGGCCATGCAGGGGTGTCCTTCCACCAGGCAGCCTTCGTTCTTAAATTTGTTCTCCAGGCAGAGCCGACATTTGTACGTTGTTTGGGTAATGTACACGTGGGGCATGCGAGGTGCCCACAGCCGGACTGGGCTAGCCCCGTCTCCGTCGGCATCGTTGCCAAACAAAGCAATGGTCGGACAACCCACCGCCGCCGCGATGTGCATCGGGCCAGCATCTACAGAAATGCACACCTTAGCTCGTTTCAGTGCCCCCGCCAGCTCAATCAGAGAGGTTTTGCCCCGCAGGTCGATCATCCCGGTCTGGGCCAGTAGGTCATCCTCGCTACTGCCCGCATGATAGAGCGCGCGCTGCACATCCGGGGCACTGCCGATCAAGCCCACCTGCAACCCCTGTCCCTCACACCACTCGATCACCTGTTTCCAGTAATCCAGCCGCCACATTTTGGCGCTGCGGGTGGTGGTGATGTGAACCAAGACATCGGGCACCGCAAAGTCGGGATCCCGACTGGGCAGCTCCAAGCGGAAAAAATCCGTCTCGACATAGGCCAGACGACAAAAAATCTCGGCGATGTAGTTGCTGGTGAGCAGATCTCGGTAGCGGTGCAAAAACTCGGGGCTGTTCCAGTTGTCCTCCTGAAGCATCCGTTGCACAGGATCGGATCCCGCTTCCAGCTTGCGCCGGAAGTCCAAGGTTAGGCCCGCGCCCGCAATGTACTGCGGTCGGAGCGCCGTCACTGCCACCAGGTTCAATTCGCTAAATTCATCGCAATTCACCGCCAGATCATAGGGGCCTGCTTGGGTCACCCGTTCCCGTACCGCTGTGGTCAGGGCCTCCAGATAATCAGGGCGGCGATTGTAGAGCGGAAAACTAAAGTCGATGTAGGGGCAGTGGATTTCAAAGTCGTGGGTGATTTCGCTGCCGAAAAAATCCAGCACACAACCGGGGTATTTCTCCTTGAGGCCCCGCAGCAACGGAATCGTGACGACGAAGTTCCCCACTTTGGTGGAGGAAAACACAGCGATATGAGGACGTTCTCGCAAAGGCTGATCAGCGAACCGTTGCATGGGGAAAGCATCACGAGAGTAAGGACAGCCGTTAGGCTAACATCATCCGCCCTTTTGCTTGTTCCTGTGCTTTTAAGGATCCCAGACCCTCAAGGCAAGCTGGCCTGATTGGCATCCCAAATCACCACCACCGCAAAGTTATTCAAGAATCCATCCACCTCGTTCATCTGGCGCAGGCTAAAGGCATCTTCAGCCGTGATCACCAAGTCATAGCCAAGAGTGCGAACGGCACGAATGAGATGGGGGCGTTCCCCAATGCGATTCACCAGCGAGCGGGCCTGCTCTTCAGAAGTGGCATAGGCGGCAGTGCCCTCGCTGCCCACAAAGGCCGCATTCAGGTCTTGGCTGAGATTGACAGGGGTATACACCTGGTTGCCATCGGGGTCGAACAGGCGCATCGACTGGCTGGGGAGGAAATCTAGGCCACGGGCATCCACAATCAGCCCTGTGGTTTGTGGCCCCCGCTGTTGGGCCCCCGCTTCTAACCCTGTTCCCCCACCTGGCCCTTGGCCGGAACCAACCCCCGCCCCTGGACTGGAGCCGCGCACACCACTCTGACCGGTACCGGGGCCAGTCACCTCTCCCTGCCGGGATCCCGACCCACTACCCCCGGGGCTGGTGCCAAATTGTTGTAACAGATCCAAATTAAAGACAGGGCCTTCCGCCAGCTCCGCATCCGGTGGCTCTACGGGATCCACCACTGCATCGGATCCCACCACACGCCAAGGGGCTTCTTCCGAGGGCGTCAGCGGGACGGAGTTCTGAATGGGTTGTGAGATGGGTTGCTCGACAACAGGCTCCACTGCTGGCGAAGCGGCTGGCAGGGATCCCCCTTGCAGGCGGTCAATGACTCGGGGTGTGGGGGCAGTACTGGGAAACAAGGCTTGCGCATGAGCCGTTCCGCTCAAGTTAGTGGGCCAGAGGCCATTTCCTGTTGCGGCGGCAAAACCCAACGCCAAACTTGCTGAAAAAAACCGGCCAATGTTGACGGTTATTTGCCGATTCCATCCCTGCATCCGCGCACCTCACTTTGCCACTCACTCTCCCCCATCCTACTGACCCAACACTTATCTGGCAGGGGATCCCGCGCAATCCAACCCTCCGAGAGATGCAGCCGTGGATCCTCAATCCTTACATCAGATTGACCTTTTAACGAGACAAAACCTGATTTGATCCCGAGTGATCCCCAAGCTCTTGACCCTCAGACAAAAATACGTAAACATAAGTTCATTATTTCTTTGATCCCCGTTGATCCCCAACCTCCGGTTATCAGCGGCTGGAGAGCGAAAAAGTAGGCCATTCACGTCAGCGAGCCGGGGGCCATACTTGGCTCAAGCGGGTATTGGCCTTTCCCAAAGAGAAGCTTGAATGTTCGCACAACGCCCGATTTGTTGAGGACAGGAGACCCCGACCATGCCACAAGAGCGGATCCCACTAGAGGAAATGACCATCCGGCAGTTGCGAGAAGAAGCAGCTCGGTACGAAATTCCCAAATACAGCCGCATGACCAAGGATCAGCTGGTGCTCGCTATCCGAGAGGCACAGGCTATTCGAAGTGGTCGTCCCACCGATGCAATGCCTGAGCCTAGAGGACAAGAACCTGTGAGTGGAGCAAAATTTAATAGCCAAACCGATACCAAGCTGCACCTAGCAGATGTAGACCAAGCTCTAGGAGATTTACCCGGTGGCTATGGGGAGAGCCGCATTGTGCTGCTGCCGCGGGATCCCCAGTGGGCTTATACCTATTGGGATGTTCCCAACGATGCTAAAGAAAGCAAGCGCCGGGAAGGGGGCCAGCAGTTGGCTTTGCGCCTTTACGATGTCACGGACATTGATTTCAACTACCAACCCGCCCACAGTATGCAGGAATATCCCTGTGATGAATTGGCGCGGGAATGGTACCTGCCGATCCCGGTAAGCGATCGTTCCTACATTGTGGAAATTGGTTACCGAGCTGGAGATGGCCGTTGGTTGGTCTTGGCCCGCTCTGCTGCTGTGGCGGTGCCCCCGGTTTATCCCTCCGACTGGTTTGAGGAGCAATTCCTGACGGTGCCCTTCGATATGGCCCTGCAAGGTCGCACCCTGTATCAACTCAATGAACCCTACAAGCGCAGTGCGACTGGTCTGGGTGTCGTGGCCTACAAAGGCAATGAACCTCAGCAAGGAACGGTCAGTGATCGCTTCTTTGAGATGGTGGGTGGCTTTGAATCAATGCGGGTGGCCGGATCCCTGTTTGGTAGCCATCAGATGGGTAGCCGCCAGATGTTGCCGGAAGAAACCCTCAGCTCGTTTGTCATTCCGTCTGGGGTGGGCATGATGTCGATGTCCATGTCAGAGGTGCCTGCTGCTCCCTGGATGGCCTCCGGCTCGGGCTTGGGCCTGTTCTCCGGGGCTTCTGAGGTGATGCCGCAGCGCTCCCGCAAGTTCTGGTTGGTGGCGGATGCGGAGTTGATCGTTTACGGGGCTACTGAACCCGATGCGACGGTCACCATTGGTGGGCGGCAGATCCAGCTGAACCCAGACGGTACTTTCCGCTTCCACATGGCTTTCCCGGATGGCAATATCGACTTCCCCATCTTTGCTGTAGCTGTGGATGGCGAACAAAACCGGGAGATTCACCTTACCTTTGACCGTAGGACACTGTCTCGCCGCACCAATACCAAGGAAGAGGCCGTGGAGGAGCTGCTGCCCTAATGCCTTCTAGTTCTTGTTAGAGTTCCATTGGCTCTCCCAAGGAGGGCCTTTTTTACTTCAGTTTTTTGCTTCAAAAATATAGGTCTGGGATCCCAGTCTGGAATCTCTTTTGGAAGGGGCGATAAAGAAAGGGATCCCGCCCCAAGATCCCTCTCCCTGTTGAGCCCCCGATTCCGGTGCTGCCTCTCCCTCTGCCAAAAACAGATGACGTTCAATGGCAGGGCATCTTCAATGTTTGTGTAGCTTTGCGTAGCACTTATGCTACAGGTTGTGCAGTGCCTCCATCAGGGGATTTTCCAGGCAGGGATCCCTTTGGGCCCCTAGAGGTAGGAAGGTTGGACGAGGTGAGTCAATTGCCGCACCTTGTCCATCACCCGCCCAGAGCAGAACAATTCCCGAGCCAGTTGGATCCCCTCTTCGAGGGATGGGGCATGGCCGAGGTGCCAGAGGTAGCTACCTCCATTCCACAGCGCGGCAGGAGTCAGTTCGCAGGGTTGGCCCGCCAACATGTGCTGCATCTGCCGGATCAGATCCTCCGGGCTGCCCAAGGGGATTTCTGAGCCAGCCAGGGCGTAATCGTGGGCTTTCAAGAGCAGTCTTTTTCCGGCATGGTTGAGAATGGCTGTCCGATCCCGCGGTAGATCACAACTGCCCTCCAGCCCTTTGACAGTGGTAAAGGTAGGGATCCCGCGCAGGGCAAAAAGCTGTACCATCGTCGCCTCGGTGGGGGGATGCACATACCCAGCAATCAGGTGAAAAGGGCCGTCATAGGGAGCCCAAACCAGCTCAAGGGTAGCCAGAGGAGGGCGCTTGCCAATTTGATCCCGATAGTCCATCAGGGCTTGGGCTTGGGGAAAGCAATCGGGCAAATATAAGAACCCCAAGCCGGTTTGTTCCAACAGTTGGCCCACCCGTTCCAAGGACAAACCCCGCCATTCCACGCCTAACCCCCGCCAGAGGGCTTCTAGGGGCAGCCCATACTTGGTGGGACACAGCCCCGAACCATGCAACAAGACGGCTGATCCCGCTGTGGCCAGTAGTAACGCCACCAAAACCCCTACCGGAGCGGTGCGGGAGCGTCCATCATAGGGGTGCCCAAAGATGATCAATGGGCCTGGCAGATCCCGTTTCGGCAGGAGTGGCCCATATTCTTCGTAGGCATCGAGCATGCCCGCCAATTCTTCTGCTGTGGGGCGTTTGATACGATGGGCAATTAAAAAGGCACCGATCTGGGCCGGTGTTGCCTCACCCGTCAGGAGTAAGCGGGTAGCGGTGGCCGCTTCGGCACGGGTGAGATCTTTGTGGGTATGGGTGCCACTGCCGATTTTTTTTAACAGTTCCCGAAATTCATGGCTCATAGAGAAGCTCATAGAGACAGTGACTGTTACAAAGTCTGCAACAGCTTAGCGGATAGATGGGGTGACGTTGCCTCTGCTGTCGAGCGGATCAACTGGGCGGCCAACTGCAAAAAACGCTGAATCGGCGGGATCCGGTAACGGTCGGTGGTGGTGACCATGACCACTTTCCGCTCCAACAGGGGTGCTTCTGTGGGTCTGACCTGCAACTCTGCATCGGCGTAACAATCCACCAGTGCCGATTGGGGCAACAAGGCGATCAACTGTCCCTGCCGCACGACACCGCGAAAGGCATCGAGGGTATTCAGCTCCAAAGCGGCTTTCAAAGTCAGACCCTGTGCAGCCAAATGGGATCCCACCAAAGAGCGCATCGCGTAGCCATCCTTAAACACCGCCTGCGGATACTCCGCCAACACCGACCAAGGGATCCGTTCGTATTGACTGAGGGGATGGGTGGCGGTCATCAACACCTGAATCGGCTCAGAATACAGCGGCTCCACCACCAGTTCTCCGCCACGGGTCAGGAGCGGGTTATCCATCACCAACGCCAAATCCACCAGGCCATCTTTCAAGACCTTCAAAGCGCGGTCACTACCCAAGGCTGTCACCCGTAACTGCACCTCCGGGTATTCCCGACAAAACTGTTGCAGCACCGGCGGCAACTGATGGGCAATCAGGGAATGGATCCCGGCAATACACAATTCCGTTTGTTTGCCCTGCAGCAATTCCGAAATACTCTCCTGGGCCCGTTGCCACTCTTGACACATCCGGCGAGCATGAGGCAACAATCGCTCCCCTGCCACTGTGAGCACCACCGGACTTTTGCGATGCAACAAGAGGGTACCCACTTCTTCTTCTAAGGCTTGGATTTGGCGGCTAATGGCCGATTGGGTCAAGCCACTGACACGGGCGGTAGCCAAAAAACTGCCCGTTTCCACCACTTTCAAGAAGGTCTGCAACAGCTCAATGCGCACCGGGGATCCTCTTGCGGCCAAAACCCATTTCGTGGTGGCATCCTATCTAGGGAATTCATAGGCTTTTGTAGGCGCTGTTACAAGACCCAGAAGCCAGACACCAACCCAATACAAACGGGAGATGGCAGCCGGTGCCCTGGGATCCCACACCCCTAGAAACTCTGATCCATTCTGCGATACCGGGACTTTTTCCAGCAGCGCAAGTGGCGATTCGGCAGGGGGGGAAACTCCTGTTTGCCCGTGCTTTTGGATGCCTGGATCCGGGGGCCGACAGGCAACCTGTGCAGCTGGAGACCTGTTTTGATTTGGCCTCCCTCACCAAGCTCTACACCGCCACCGCCTGCATGGCCCTGGTGGAAACTGGGGCGTTGCAACTGGATCAGCCGGTCAGCCGGCTTTTGCCGGAGCTACAAGGATCCCGCCCCCTACACCCTTATGAGGATCCGTTGCAACCGGGGAAATGGATTGACCTAGAGCCGGAGACTGGGATCCCGATTGGGGTGGATCAGGTGAGCTGGCGGCAGTTGCTTACCCACACGTCCGGCTTACCCGCCTGGCGCCCTTTATTTCGAGAGCCGGATGCGGCATCGGCCCGTCAGATGGCCTTGCACACTTTCTTTTCCTACAGGCCAGGATCCCGTGTGGTGTATAGCGACATCGGCTTCATCCTATTGGGGTTGGGTCTAGAACGCTTGCTGGGCAAAAGTCTGGATTTGATTTTGCAAGGGCAGGTGTTGCAACCCCTGGGTCTCCGTCACACCCGGTTTTACCCAGGGGATCCCTGGAATCCCCCCGTCCCCCCCCCTCCCTGTGCCCCAACCGAGTGGTGTCTCTGGCGACAGCGCCGCCTCTGCGGGCAAGTTCACGATGAAAATGCCGCTCGTCTGGGTGGTATTGCCCCCCATGCCGGGTTGTTTGCGACTGCGCTGGAGGTGGCTGCCTTTGGGGAAAGTTTTTTGCGGGGATCCCTGCTGCAACCGGAAACCGTGGCTGAAATGACCCGCGAGCAGGTGGAAGGTCGGGGCTTGGGGTTTGCCTTACGCTCTTCGGATCCCTTGGCCAGTAGTTACCCCTTTAGCCCAGCCGCCTTTGGTCATACGGGGTTTACTGGAACATCCCTGTGGATTGATCCGCAGCGGCAGCTGGTGGTGGCGCTGCTTACCAATGCCGTTTACCACGGTCGGCAGGACAATGGGTTTCAGGCCTTTCGGGTGGCGGCGCATCAGGCCATTCTAAAAGGGCTTTCGTGAACCGGTGGCAGTGGAAGAGGCATGAACTGGGTAGCTGCGAAGAGAACCGGTTGCTATTGTTATCGGGATCCCTTCTCTTTGCTCCTTACGCATCTCCGCCTATGCTGCTGTTGCTGGCCAATCTGATCGCTGTTTTGCTGTTTTTGCTCTGCCCCTGGTGGGTCCTGAAACGGGAGTTTGGTGGAGCAGGGGTGCTGGCGGGAACCTTTGGCCTGCTCGATCCTCAGAATTTGGGGATCCCGGATACGTTGGCGGTGGGTTGGATCCCGGGGTTCAGTTGGGCTTGGGTGCTGTTGGCGCTAGGCTCCAGTTTGGCTCTGTTGATCCGGGAGCGGCAGTTGCGGGCCCGTTGGCTGTACAGCTTGGGAATAGCTGGGCTGCTGCTGTTTGGGCTGGGGTTGCTGCGCTTTTATGGGGCAATCGGGGCGGTGAATGGGGTGGCCTTGGCGGAAGGGATCCTGCCGGCTCGCTTGCCGTTGCGACGGTTTAGCCCTTCCTTGGCCAGTTATGCCAGCTTGGCCTATGCCCTGCTGCTGTTGCTGTTGGGGCGGCTGCAACTGCCGGGGGGAAAAGCCTTTTTGGTGCGGCGGCGGCAGATTGTGGTACCTCTCAGTGCATTGGGGTTGGCGGTGGCTGTCGGAGCGCTGGTGGTGTGGATGTTGCGTCCTGGCTTAGGGGCCTCGCCAGATCTCACCCCTTTCCTGAACTTGACCACCAAGTTGGATTTGATCACCTACACGTTTCAGTTGTTGTTTAGCCCCCTCACCCATTGGTCCGGGTTGTTCCAGAGTTTGCTCTTAGCTACTCCTTTGATTTTTACGGGGTTGGCAGTGGCCTTCGGCTTTCAGGCGGGCTTGTTCAATATCGGCGCTCCTGGGCAACTGACGATGGGAGCCATTGCCACGATGCTGGTGGGGGTGTACGTGCCGGGGCCAGGTTGGTTGACGTTGCCCCTGTCAATTTTGGCGGCGGCGGCGGGTGGGGCTTTTTGGGGCGGGATCCCCGGTTGGTTGAAGGCCCGTTTTGGCACCCACGAGGTGATCAACACGATCATGATGAATTACATCGCCGCCTCGATCTTTTTGTTCTTAATTTCCGCCAACCAGTACCGTTTCTTTGGGTATCCGGTCACGTTGCCCTTCAAAGCCCCTGGCCCAGAAGCCCGCAGCTATGAAATTCGCCCCGAGTCGCGGATCCCGACCCTGTTGGAGTTGCTGGGATTACAGGGATCCGGTGCGGGAGAACTGTCCTGGGCTTGGCCCCTGGCTCTGGTGGCGGGAGTGGGGGTTTACCTGCTCTGGAAAGGTGTATCGATTCAAAAGCGGCTGATTGCATCCCTGGGGGCGGGGGTGCTGGGCTATCTGCTGGGGGGAATCCTACCCGGTTGGCCGGTGGAAGTTCCGGCAGGGTTGGCGGCCATCCGCTTGAATGGGGCATTTCTAATTGCCCTCTTGGCGGTGGCAGTGGTGAATGTTTACCTGTGGCGGACGATTGAGGGCTATGAGCTGCGGGCCATGGGCCTTTCCCCGAAAGCGGCGGAGTATGCCGGGGTGAACTTGGGTCAGAAGCGGATCTTGGCCATGGCCGTTTCTGGCGCGTTGGCGGGGTTGGCGGCGACCCACTATGTGTTGGGAGCGGGCATTGAGGAATATCGCCTTAAACAGTCTCTGCCTGCCAATGTTGGTTTTGATGGGATTGCCGTGGCCTTGATGGGACAAAACTCACCGCTGGGGATTACCCTCACCGCCCTTTTGTTCGGGGTGCTGTTGACGGGGGGGCTGCAACTGAATTTGGAACTGGGCATCAGTCGGGAATTGGTCACGACGTTACAAGCCTTGATCGTCTTGTTCATTGCTGCCGGCGGACTGTTGCCCACCTATTTTACGGATCCCTTACAAGCGGCGCAGGTGGAAATGGATGCGCAAAGGGCTATGACCTCACCTGTAGAAAAAGAAGGGATCCCGGAGTCTAACCCCCCTTCCGCCCCCCAACCGCAATCTTGACCTCCCTCTGAGCAGAAGACCCCCATGTCTATCCCTTTCTTAGCCCTGATTCCCGCCACGCTTCGCTCCACTACCCCGCTCTTGCTCACGGCCTTAGGAGGCATGTACTCCGAACGCAGCGGTGTGGTCAATATCGCTCTGGAAGGGATTATGCTGTTTGGGGCATTGGCGGCAGCGGTGACCACCCAACAACTGGAGGCTCCCATCCTGGCGCAAACTCCGGCGGCACAGGTGGCTTGGATCCCTTGGGTGGGGCTGCTGGCGGGGGCCTTGGGGGGCGTGGCGATTGCCTTTGTCCATGCTTTGGTGTGCATTCACTACAAAGCCGATCAAATTGTCAGCGGCACTGCCATTAACCTGTTGGCCCTGAGCGTTCCCTCACTGGTGCTGCAATCTTTCTACGGCAACACCACCAACTCCCAGGAAGTGGTGAATCGGTTGCCACTGTGGAATGGTTTTAGCCCCTTGGTGTATCTGGCCTTTGCCTTGGTGCCGGTGTCTTGGTGGTTGTTGTTCAAAACCCCTTGGGGCCTGCGGCTACGGGCAGTCGGGGAACACCCTCAGGCTGCCGATACGGTGGGGGTGGATATTCTGCGCATGCGCTATGGGGCGGTGATGCTCTCCGGTCTGCTGGGGGGCTTGGCGGGAGCTTATCTCTCGATTGGCTTTTTGAACCAATTTGTCCGCAATATGTCGGCGGGAAAGGGTTTTATCTCTCTAGCCGCCATGATCTTTGGCAAATGGCACCCTCTGGGCATTCTGGGTTCTACCCTGCTGTTTGGGGCCACCGATGCCCTGGCCATTCAACTGCAGGGGGGGGATGTGATGCCGCCGGTTTTGATTCAGGCTTTGCCCTTTGTGTTGACCATGTTGGTGCTCTCGGGAATGTTGAGTCGGATTCGTCAGGCCCGCCCACCGGCAGCCCTGGGCAAGGCTTACAGCAAGTAATGCTTTGGCTCTGGGATCCCTGGGGATCAGCGGGGATGCTGAGCGGTTCAGGGTTTGGCCTGCCGATCGCGTCAGCGGGAGATCATCCTTGATGTAATTCACTTGATGTAATTCATCTGGAATGTCCTCAACTGGCCTACACTTTTTGACTGCAAATTTTACCGATGGACTTTTCTCCGAAATTTCCCCCGGTGCATTAAGACATCCTGGTAAAATGAGATACATAACTTGAGCGTGAGTCTCTCAGCAGTCTTCCTATGCCCTGTTCCGCCTGTGAAACTCTGCCAACCCTACCGCAAGGGCGGGGACGGTTGTTTCTTTGGGTGCCGATCCCCCATAGCCACAGTAAACTGCTGCATGCTCTAACTGCACAGCCGATAGAGGCCCAAACGCTTGCACAGTCAGATGTCCAAGCCTTGGAGGATCTGGGATTGGCCATCTCCATTGCGGAGGGCAGTCTTAAATCCACGTTGGAACGCATTGCCGGGATCCTAGCTCGCGAAGAAATGCACTCCAGTCGCGCCTTGTTTTTGCCGGGGGATGTGGAGCCACGCTGGCAGGATTGTGGGCGGGTGGAGCCGTTGACGCAGTTGTTACACCGTGCCCATGCGGAGCTTCTATTGCAGGTTTTGGCAGAGAATCGACTCACCAGCCATTTTCAGCCGATTGTCTGTGCTCGGGATCCCAAACAGGTGGTGGCTCATGAAGCCCTGGTGCGGGGGACTGATGGTGATGGGAATTGGATCAGCCCCGGCCCATTGTTTGAGATGGCACGGGAGGCTCACCTGCTCTACCAGTTGGATTTGGCTGCCCGTCGCTCCGCCATTCAAGCCGCAACCCTACAGAAGTTAGAGGGGGATCTGTTCATTAACTTCAACCCCACCGCCATTTACGATCCCGCCTTTTGTCTGCGCTCCACCGTTTGGGCCATCCATCGGGCCGGGATCCCGCCGGAGCGGGTGGTGTTTGAGGTGAATGAATCGGATCGCAGCCAAGATATCCGCCATTTACCGCCATTTACAGGAGATCTTGCAGTTTTATCGGCAGGCGGGCTTTCGTATGGCCCTGGACGATCTCGGCTCTGGCTATGCTTCCTTGAACTTGATCCATCAATTACACCCGGACTTGATCAAGCTGGATATGCAGTTGATCCAGGGGGTGGATCGGGATCCCTACAAGGCCGCCATCGCCCAAAAGATCCTAGAACTGGCGCAAAGCTTGGGGATCACCACCGTTGCAGAAGGAGTCGAAACCCCGGCAGAGTTGCAATGGGTTCAAGAGCATGGCGTAGATCTGGTGCAAGGGTTTTTGATCGGCAAACCCGCTGCAGTTCCCGTCCGTACTACTGCCCGAGAAGATGCGGGGATCCCTTGCACCGCCGCTCGCTCACATCCCTAGCCTCATCCTCGGAGCTGGGATCCTGGAGAAGACAGCAATAGGGCCACCAGAATGACCGCCCCCAACCCTTGTGCTGCCACAGAGAAGATCACCAAGCTGCGCAAGGACAGATCGTAGAGAAGGCCCATGAGGGTGCTGCCCAAGAACCAAGCCAACCCGTAGCCACTGGTAAACAGGCCAAAGGCCACCCCTCGGCATTCTGGAGGCACCATACCCGCTACAGCCGCTTTCATGATCGACTCCTGTGCTCCCATGCCAATCCCCCACAGCACCATGCCCAGCACCGTCAGGTCGTAGCGCCCAGAAAAAGCCAGAGGCGCAAAGCCACAGGCCAACAACACCGCCCCCAACAAGCTCCACAGACCGACCCGATCAAACAGCCGCCCACAGATCAGGGCCGCCACCGCGTCCACCCCCATCGCCAGAGCATACAGCAGGGGGATCCCTATCCCTACTCCCGCGCTCCCCTGCCCATTCACCTGCTGCAGATGCAAAGCAATCAAGGGGAAATCCGCAAAGCCCATCGCCACACAGCCAGCAGAAAGCAGGTAAATCCAAAACAGTCCTGGCAGCCCTTTGGCTGTGGCCTCCGGCCCACTGACGGGAACGGCAGACGGGGGATCCGGTTCAAAAGCTCTCGGGTTGGGATAAAGCTGTTGCCCCAGCAGCAAGACCCCTAACCCGATCAAGGCCGGGATCCCGAGTACCAGAAACCCACTGCGAAACCCTTGCCCAGCCCAGAGCATCGCCACCACCAACAGCGGTCCCCCTACGGCCCCAATTTGATCCATGGCCTCGTGCAGCCCAAACCCAAAGCCTCGGCCCACCTGCATAGCGGCATGAGAAAGCAACACATCACGCGGGGGCGTGCGGATCCCTTTGCCCGTTCGTTCTGCCAACAGCAGCAAAGCCGCCAGGGGCCATTGGGCCACCCCAGCCAGAGCAGGGATCACCAGTGTATTGATGACATAGCCCAGGGTGGTGAGCTGCCAGTAGCGCCCCGTGCGATCGCTCAAAACCCCAATCCCGAGGCGCAATCCGTAGGCCAACAACTCGCCGCCGCCAGCCACCAGGCCCACGACGGTGCCACTGGCCCCCAGGGATCCCAAAAAAGCACCCGAAATGCTGCGCGCCCCTTCATAAGTGGCATCCGCACACAAACTGACGATCCCCAACAGCAGAATAAAGCGCAGGGCACTGGGTGAATCAGGCATAGGAATCTCTTAGGTGACTCTAATCGCGTTGGGGTACATGGATTTTTGTAATTATCATAGAAACGTTTAATGCATTGCCACGCTCTTTCAGCCGAGACTTGACGGGCTTGAGAGTTAAGTTTCTTCACCCATTCATACTCTTTTGCCAAAACCCCGCAGAGGGTTGACAGGTCATATTGCCCACACCATGATTATTCACCTGGTGCCGAATACAACTATTTCTGATCAAGCCAGCTGATCAAGCCAGTCGTGCGAATCATTTCGTCAATGACCGCAAACTGCTTCACGGAACCTCTGAGTTTGCCTTCGAGCACGAACACGATCAAGAGATCAAATTTATGGCTGTATGCTATCATAGCTTTTGTTTGTTGGTCGAAATTCTCAATCAAAAATTAGAGTGCGATCCTTCTTTCGACATTAAGGTGACAAAAAGGGATCCCTGCTGGGGATATCGTCACCCTATCTGAAGCCAAACTGATTTGAGTTTCATGAAGAACATCTCTTCAAAACGATCATTGTTCCTGATGATAACCTGCGCCTGGATTATTTTGTTGGGCTGTAGTGTAGTGCGACATCATTTGTTTCAATCTGGGGGCTACGATCTTGGTATTTTCGATCAATCTGTTTATCTAATCAGTCGTGGAGAAGTGCCTTTTTCCACCATTCGAGGGATCCATATTCTTGGAGATCATGCTGCCTTTATTCTTTATCCTATCAGCTTGCTTTATCGAATTTTTCCCTCTGTCTACTGGCTGTTTGGGATCCAAGCCTTAGCACTGGCTTTAGGGGCACTGCCAACCTACCACCTTGCCTTACAAGCAACCATCGGTCACAGGCAAGCTCTGTTCATTGCAGGAGCTTACTTAGTTTATCCAGCCATTTTCAATGCCAACCTTTTTGACTTTCATCCAGAGGTCTTGGCTGTTCCCCTGATGCTGGCAGCGGTGTTGGCTGTACGTGCTGGTCAAGTGGGAGTCTTCTACCTCTGTCTAGTCGGTATCCTCAGTTGCAAGGCTGTCTTGTCCTTGACTGTCATTGCCTTGGGGATCTGGCTATTGATTTGGGAACATCGTCGAGTTGAGGATCTCTGGCAAAAGCGATGTCAAGTGGCCGGGTGGATGGCTGTGGTGCTGGGATCGGTGTGGTTTGTTATTGCAGTGTTCTGGGTTATTCCTCAATTTAGTGGTGATGCTCCGGCAGCGATCTCTCACTATAGTTATCTCGGCCACTCGGTGGTTGAGGTTGTCCAGAACCTATTTTTCAAGCCAAGGCTTGTCGGGAGTCGTTTGGTTTCTCTGGACACTCTATTTTACCTATTCTTGCTGATTTCACCCTTGATTTGGGGTCTTTCTTGGCGACATTGGGATCCCTTGTTCCCAGCCTTACCCACATTGGTTCTTAATATTTTGTCTAGCAATCCTGCTTATCGAGATCTCGTTCACCATTATGCCTTGCCCATCATTCCCTTTTTAATCTTAGCGACCATCGAAAACCTGAGGACAATTTCGTTGAATATTCGTTTTATGAGAATGAGTTTGGCATGGTCAATTTTGGCTTTTCTAGCTTTGGGAAAATATGGTTTTTTCGGGTCAATTTATCTCAATTCTTTAGAGACTTGGCAGGCAACTCGACAGGCTATTGCTCAGATCACTTCTGACGGGGGGGTGTTAACAACCCATGAACTCAGTCCCCATCTGAGCCATCGCTCGGTGATCTACTTCACTGATGAGAGCAGAATGTCTCAGGGACTTACCTCAATGCAATGGGATCTCTTTGATTATGTTTTGTTAAACACTCGTTTTCCAGGATGGCAAAGCAGTGGTGAGTTTTCTAAGGCTTTGGTCAGGGAACTGCAGCGCCAAGAACAATTTCAGCTGCTCTATCACCGGGATGGGGTATACCTATACTCCCGTTTACGGCCCTTTGCGCCAAGGGCACGCTAGCGCGACCGCTAGTCACCTAGCACGGGGTCAATCCCTTTCGCGCCAGCGGTGCGGAGCACTCTAGCCCTTTTGAAATCGATGATGGAAACTACCGTTGTTGTGGCAAACCCGCATTCACTTTTGGGGTGGCGCAGCCTGCCGTAGGCATTGTTGCTACGCAACGCTAATGCTATGCGACACGCGACTGCGGAGCATTAAAGGGCTGTAGGTAAACAACAGTTGGTCAATTCACCCAAACCTGCTCAGCCAAGCCCAGTTGTATCCGTGCTGTTTGACAATCCTGCTGAATTTGTTCGATCAACTCCGCCACACCAGGGAAGCGCCGCTCTGTACGAATAAAGCCTTCTAGTACCACCTGTAACTCTTGCCCGTACAAATCCCCAGCCCAATCCAGTAGATGCACCTCAACAGTATGTTGCAGGCCCGCAAACGTAGGACGATGTCCAATGTTCATCACACCCGGTAAAGCCTGAACAGCGCCCGGCAAATACACCCAAACGCTGTACACCCCATCCCGAGGCAAAAATTTCTCCGGGGGCAACCGCAAGTTGGCGGTGGGAAAGCCCAGTTGGCGGCCCCGTTGATCCCCCTGCACCACCTCCCCGATCAGTCGGTAGGGACGTCCCAACAGATCCGCTGCTGTTGACACCTCTCCGGTAGCCAAAGCCGCGCGAATGCGTGAGCTACTGACCCGTTCCCCATGAAATTGGGTTTCTGGGATCACCTCCACCGGAATGCAATGGTCGGATCCCCAGGTTTGCAGGGTTTGGGCATTGCCGGAGCGGCGATGGGCAAAGCAGAAATCCCATCCCACACTGAGATGACGGGCTCGTAAACCCTGCTCCAGAATGTCCCGAATAAATTCTTGAGGATTTTGGCGGGCAAAGGCAGCGGTAAAGGGGAACAAAATTACTTGTTCAAAGCCCATTTGAGCCAACAGGGCTAGCTTTTCTGTGGGGGGGGTGAGCAACAGTTGGGAGCGCCCCGTCAAGACCTCCTGTGGGTGAGGATGAAAGGTGAGGACAGTGCGTACTCCCCGTTCAGACTCTTGAATAGGCCGCAGTACCCTCTGATGGCCAAGGTGCAACCCATCAAAATTCCCAATGGCGACAGCGGTGGGTCGCAAGGTTTGAGCCAGATCAGAGGTGATATGCACAGTTTGGGATCCCAATCAAAAACACCAAGACAACCGTTTCTTACCAAAGCGGCCAACACAAGGCCACCAACCCACTCAGCCCCAGCACCCCCCAGAAGCTTCGCCGCACTCGCCGCAAAACAGGGTCGATCTGATAACTAACGACCAACCGATGCTGAGCCACTTCTTCTTCAGATTTGACATACATCGCCCCGTCGTACCAGCCGCTTTCTTCGTAGGGGATCCGCACCTGCACCAAGCGTCGCCGAATGTAGGCCCACCCCAAATACAGATGCATCAGCACCAAACTCAGCAGGGCATTGGCCCCCAACAGGGATCCCGAAGCAAAATGGCCCCAATCTCCGGCAAAGCTGCTCCAAACTATGGGGGAAATCAAGATTAACACCCCTCCCCAAACCCCCAAGATCCGTTTGAGATAGGGGATCCATTCCAACACCGGCCAGCAAAAGGGAAAAGCTTCCCGCAACTCTTCGTACTGTTGTAGCGGCTGCTGCTCCACAGGAATGGGATGGGAAGGCTCCACCATACATCCTTAATGTATCTACACAAAATCATACCGGTCAGGTCAGTCCCCCGCCAACCCTGCACTGAGTACCTCTAGGGTTGAGGGAACTGTACATGGGGCTCATCTTGGGGCGGTCAAGGTATCGTATTAAGGTGCGGTCATGCCCACGAACCCACGAGTATCTGAGTCATGAGCATCATGAGCCAATCTGCCACCACTGCTGCTCCTTATGTGCTTTTGAAAGAGCCCGATGGCAGCCAGAGGAAGCATATTTTGGCTGGAGCTACGGCTTGGACGTTGGGCCGCGATGAAGACAATGCCATTGTACTGACGGATCCCAGCGTTTCCCGCCAACATGCTCTGCTGCAATACCTAGATGACAACAGCATTTATCTGATTGATCTGGGCAGCCGTAACGGATCGTTTGTCAACAATCGCCGGGTCAGCATTCCCACCCTCCTGCAAGATGGGGATCACCTCACCCTGGGGCAATCGGAGATCGAGTTTCGCAGCGGATCCCTGGCCAGTCCAGAGCCTAGCCCCTCGGTGGGACCCAAACAGTCCGACACCCTAGTTTTACAAACCCGCTGGCTGATCTCGGTGGCGGTGGTGGATGTGCGGGGATATGGACAATTGACCCAACAACTGGACGAACGCCTGCTTTCCCAGGTGATGGGGGATTGGTTCCGGCGCGGCGGCGATATCATTCAGCAGCATGGCGGCACCGTCGATAAGTACATCGGCGATGCGATTATGGCGGTTTGGTTTCATGCACCTCAGGCCAATACCGCTCCATTTGGGGCGGGACAGCTGGAGGTGAACCCGGATGTGAAGTCGGTGCTGCGGGCCTTGGTCAAGCTTTTTCAGATGACCGAGCAACTGAACCACGAATTTCCGCTCCCTTCCCCGATTCGCCTGGGGGCCGGGGTCAATACTGGTTCAGCCATTGTCCGTCAGGTGGGCAACAACACCCGTCAGGAATACACCGCTCTTGGGGATACGGTCAATTTGGCCTTCCGTATCGAAAGTTCCACCCGCGCCCTCAATGCCGATTTGGCCATCAGCCAGGATAGCTATGCCTGCTTGGTCAAACAACTGGGGCAGCCTGCTTCCTGTTTCTTGCAACAGGCGGTGGAGCTGAAGGGGTATGCCGAACATCACCAGGTGTATCACTGCGATGTGGGATCTTTACAGGCTTTGCTGGGTGCGTAGACCAGAGGCAGGGATCCTGTTGTTCTCTAAGAACCTTCCGTAAACCCTTGTCCCCTTAGGATGACAAGGCCCTTGTTGAGAGGTGAAGAGTTTGACCCATGACTGTGGTGAATCGTCCCGAGGTGGTGGCAGAGTTAACGGCCCTCTATCAACAGTACGAAACGGCCCTTACCTGCAATGATGTACCCACCCTGACCCGTCTATTTTGGGATGGGCCGCAGGTGGTGCGGTTTGGAGTCGGAGAAAACCTCTACGGGGGGGAAGAAATCGAGGCTTTTCGCAAACAACGCCCCGCCATGAACTTGGCCCGTGAGATGCTGCGGCTGGAGGTGGTCACCTTTGGAGAAGACTGTGGTTCGGTCACCCTAGAGTTTCGCCGCCCCGTGAACGGGATCCCGCGTTTGGGCCGCCAAAGCCAGATGTGGTACAAATTTCCCGATATTGGCTGGAAGATCGTTTCTGCCCATGTTTCTTTTTTGCCGGAGGGATCCTAGCTAAGGTAGAGGGCTGGGAAAACGATGGGGATCCAACTCGCCAACATAAGTATTCAAGCCTATCGCCGTCGCCACCAAAGCGCCATCCACCTCCACACCTCGATACTGAGCCACCGCCTCCGCCAAAGGGACAGCCACCACACGCCGATTTTGCCAAGCCACCATACAGTCAAATTGACCACGGGCGATCAAATCCACTGCCGCTACCCCAAAGGCCGCCCCCAGCAGCCGATCCAAAGGAGAGGGGGTTCCCCCCCGCTGCAAATGACCCAGGATCATCACTCGGGTTTCAATGCCGGTGCGCAGGGCAATCTCGTTGCCAATATACTGACCAATGCCACCATAGAGACACTGCCCCAGGCTGTTGGTGTAGGTGATGGGTGCACCGGATTCGGTTTTAACCGCCTCAGCCACTACCACAATGCTGAAGTTATTGCCCCGTTCTTTACGGTCGATGATTTTTTTGCAGACATTCTCCAAGGTATAGGGAATCTCTGGGATCAAGATGACGTGGGCTCCACCGGCAATTCCGGCACTAATAGCAATGTGACCGGCATCTCGCCCCATCACCTCCATGACCATGACCCGACTATGGCTAATGGCGGTGTAGGTCAGTTGATCCAGGGCTTCCACCGCAACACTCAGGGCCGTATTAAACCCGACGGAATACTCGGTGGCACCGACATCATTGTCGATGGTTTTGGGTACGCCGACAAAGTTCCAATTGCCCTGCAAAGCCAACTTGCGCAGGATGGCCAAGCTCCCATCCCCGCCCACCCCAATCAGCGCATCCAACCCCAGCCGGTGATAGCCCTCGATCACTTCTGCGGAGCGATCCGCCAGGCTGCCATCGGGCATGGGGAAAGCAAAAGGGTTGCCTTTGTTGACAGTACCCAGAATCGTGCCGCCATAGCGCAAAATGCCAGATACCCGCTTGACATCCAGCAGTTCTGCTTCGACTGGACGAGCCATGAGCCCTACTGTCGCATCTTTGATGCCAAAAACCTCCATGTCATAGTCGCGTGCCCGGCGTACCACCGCCCGAGTCACCGCATTCAGGCCGCCACAGTCGCCACCGCTGGTGAGGATCCCAATCCGCTTACGCTTTGGCATAGATCTCCAGTTAGAACCCGTCAACGCCTAGCCCATCAAAAGGGAGTAGGGATGAGTGTCCAACCCAAAGCAGGGAAATGGAGAAAATTTAAGACGATCTACAAGATCAGGGTTGGGTTCATTGTCAGTATAAGCTCAACCCACTCACCCGGACTCACTCCCACATCCTGGCATTCTGCCCATGAGTATCGACGGTGTGGAACGAAGGTTGATGTAAAAGGCATATCAAGTTGAGAGTACAATTTTTCCCAACTCCATGGAGATTTTGAGGCAGCCCAGAATCCCTGTCGGGCTGAACATGAACCGATGTGAGCTGTCGCCAGCAAAAAGCTACATCCTGCTAGAGGAAGCTCTGGAAGAAATTGTAAAACTAATTTTCTTTGTGTTTACCAACAAATCAGGACTAATTCTGCAGATTTCTTTATAGACGTTGACAAAATGTGCTGGTTCTCAAAGCCGCCCTAGAATGGATATATGCAGGATAAAGCCAAGGGCAAAAAAACAACATGATTGTTGAGAAATGTCGACCACATTCTTCGGACTGAATGCAATCTCAAATGCAATCTCAACTGTAGTCCCTTTGCTCTTGGTTGAAAAGATTCTGTCTTTGCACCCAATCCTAGGAGAGCAGATATGGTTGTCGATGTATTATCACGGCCTCAAGAACACGAAATCGCCAGTCAGGTTGCTCCACAGCCTTTTGTAGCCGGATCCTGGCAAACCACCATCGATGTCAGAGACTTCATTCAGCGCAATGTCACCCCCTACACAGGCGATGAGTCTTTTCTGGTGGGGGCCACCGAGCGCACAGAGCAACTGTGGGCCAAGGTTAAAGACCTGATGGCGCAGGAACGGGAACGGGGGATCCTGGATGTGGATACGGCTGTACCCTCCACCATCACCAGCCATGCCCCTGGTTACATTGACCCAGATCTAGAGCAAATTGTTGGGCTTCAAACCGACAAGCCCCTGAAACGGGCCATCATGCCCTTCGGCGGCATTCGCGTGGTACAGGGATCCCTGGAGGACTACGGCTACAAACTGGATCCCCTAACGGAGGAGATTTTCACAAAATATCGCAAAACCCACAACGACGGGGTTTTTGATGCCTATACCGAAGAGATGCGCCGCTGCCGCCGCTCCGGGATCATCACAGGACTGCCAGATGCCTATGGTCGGGGTCGAATCATTGGGGATTACCGGCGGGTGCCTCTCTACGGGGTGGATCGGCTGATTGCCGACAAACAGGCGCAAAAAGAGAGCCTTGATCTAGATGTCATGGACGAGGCCACCATCCGTCTGCGGGAAGAGATCTCCGAGCAGATCAAGGCGCTGCAGGAGCTTAAGGAATTGGGCTCCCGCTATGGGTTTGATCTGTCTCGTCCGGCAACCAACGCCCGCGAAGCCATCCAGTGGCTGTATTTGGCCTACCTGGCGGCGGTGAAGGAGCAAAACGGGGCGGCCATGTCCCTGGGACGGGTTTCCACCTTTTTGGATATCTACATCCAGCGGGATCTGCAAGCCGGGATCCTCACCGAAACCGAAGCCCAGGAACTGATCGACCACTTTGTGATGAAGCTGCGCATGGTGCGGTTTTTGCGTACCCAGGAGTACAACGAGCTGTTCAGTGGGGATCCCACCTGGGTGACGGAGTGCATCGGTGGCATGGGCATCGACGGGCGCCCCCTGGTGACCCAAACCAGCTTCCGGGTTCTGCATACCCTCACCACCCTCGGCCCTGCTCCTGAACCCAACCTAACGGTGCTCTGGTCGGAGCGACTGCCGGAGCCCTTCAAACGCTACTGCGCCAAAGTCTCCATTCAAACCAGCTCCATCCAGTACGAAAATGACGACTTGATGCGGCCCTACTGGGGGGATGACTACGGCATCGCCTGCTGTGTCTCCGCCATGCGCATTGGCAAGCAGATGCAGTTTTTCGGGGCACGGGTGAACCTGGCCAAATGCCTGCTCTACGCCATCAACGGCGGCAAGGATGAAAAAACAGGGGTACAGGTGGCTCCGGCCTATGCCCCCATTACTGGTGATGTGCTGGACTACGAGGAAGTTTGGCCCCGCATGCAACAGATGATGGCTTGGTTGGCGAAAACCTACGTCAACACCATGAACATCATTCACTACATGCACGACAAATACTGCTACGAGCGCATCGAGATGGCCCTACACGACCGGGATGTCCTGCGGACGATGGCCTTTGGGATTGCCGGTTTGTCGGTGGTGGCGGATTCTCTCTCGGCTATCAAACACGCACGGGTGCGGGTGATCCGGGATGAGCGGGGTCTGGCCGTCGATTACGTCATTGATGGGGACTTTCCCAAATATGGCAACAACGATGACCGAGCCGATCAACTGGCGGTGCAACTGGTGCAAACCTTTATGGCGGAACTGCGCAAGCACAAAACCTATCGGGATGCCGTGCCCACCCAGTCCATCCTCACCATCACCTCCAATGTGGTGTACGGCAAAAAGACGGGTAATACCCCCGATGGCCGGCGAGCCGGGGATCCCTTTGCGCCGGGGGCTAACCCAATGCATGGGCGGGATACCAAGGGGGCAGTGGCCTCTCTGGCTTCGGTGGCCAAGTTGCCCTATGCCGATGCCCAGGATGGCATTTCCAACACCTTCTCGATTGTGCCGGGGGCCTTGGGCCGCACCGAGTCGGAGCGGGTGGAGAACCTGGTGGGGTTGCTGGATGGCTATGTGCAGGACGGAGGCTTCCATCTGAATGTGAATGTCTTTAGCCGTGAGACCCTGCTGGATGCCATGGATCACCCAGAACTCTATCCACAACTGACGATCCGAGTCTCCGGTTACGCGGTGAACTTCATCAAGCTCACCCGTGAACAGCAGCTGGATGTCATCAACCGTACGTTCCATCACCACTGTTGAGGATCTAGCTGAGCGAGCAGGGATCCCTGTCATTCCCCGCAAGCTGGGTCGAAAGAGGGGATCCCTGATGAATTCATTGAGGAGGCCCTATGACCATGACTGCCTATCGTGTTGAAGATGTTGTCCGTCACTATGCATCCGGACGACGAGATTTTCAGGAGATTGAACTGCAATACACTGATCTACGCGGGATCCACTTGGCGGGAGCTGATCTGAGCTATGCCGACTTCAGCGGGGCCAACCTAACGAGGGCCAATTTGCGCGGGTGTGATCTCAGTTTTGCGGATTTTAGTGGCGCTAACCTATCAGGAGCTGACTTGCGAGGATGTCTACTCTTTGGCAGCAATTTCCAGGGAGCGGTCTTAGCAGACGCTTTGCTGGATCAGTCAGATTTCGACACCTATACCCACTTTCCCAAAGAGTTTGATCCCAGAGCTCATCGCATGCACAACACATCTATGTAAGTATGTAAGCCGCCTAGAATCACCCAAAACATTCCTTTTCTGAAGGAAAACAAAAACCGTATTGGATTTAACACAAGAACATCAATTCGAAAGAAAACCTCAAGATCGGTTGAGGTTTTCAAAAAGCAATCCAGGATGAAAGCATGGACACTGTGATCAACACCCTTACTCCAGTCACGGGACGGATTCACTCCATCGAGACCTGTGGTACTGTCGATGGCCCTGGGATCCGCTTTGTGATTTTTACTCAGGGGTGCCCATTGCGCTGTCTGTATTGCCATAACCCCGATTGTCGGGATCCCCATGACGGGAAAGCAGTAACTGTCGAAGAGTTGATGTCGGAGGTACGAAAGTACAAACCCTATTTGCGCAAAGGGGGCGTCACGATCACTGGGGGGGAACCCTTGATGCAGCCCCATTTTGTTGCCGAGATCTTGCGTCGCTGCCATGAATTGGGGTTACACACAGCCTTGGATACATCCGGTTTTGTGGAGCTTGAAGCGGCAAAATCTGTGTTGGAGCATACGGATTTGGTGTTGCTGGATATCAAGTCTTTTCTGCCAGATCTGTACCGCGAAGTCACCCATGTGCCACTGGAGCCAACGTTGATATTTGCCCGCCATTTGGCCCAAATTAACAAGCCTACCTGGATCCGTTTTGTGCTTGTCCCAGGGCTGACGGATCCCGAAGAAAATGTGAAAGGATTGGCTCAGTTTGTAGCGACTTTATCCAATGTCGAGCGAGTAGAGGTGCTGCCCTTTCACAAGATGGGGGAATACAAATGGCAGCAGTTGGGTCTGCCCTATCTACTCAAGGATGTGGAGCCACCCTCGCCAGAACAAGTGGCCAAGGTGGTGCAGATATTTCGGGATCAGGGCCTCAAGGCCAGTTGAGTTTTAGGAGTTTTGGTATGGATGTACGCATCACCTATCAAGATGGGGTCAAATTTCAAGCCGAAAGTCGCGGGCATCGCATCTTGAGCGATCAACCCCTGGATAACCACGGCCAAGATGGCGGCATGACCCCGCCGGAATGGTTTTTGGCTTCGTTGGGGGCCTGTGTTGGCTTTTATGCCGTGAAATATCTGGAAGCGCGACAGCTGGATCCAAGTGGGTTGGAGGTGGTGGTGACGGCAGAAAAAGTCCTCAATCCCACTCGTCTAGACAACATTCGCATTCAAGTTAAAACCGGCATCCCGTTGGATGACCGCCATCAAAAGGGCCTGGAAAAAGCCGTCGATGCCTGCATTATTCACAACACTCTCACCCACAACCCAACCTTGATCACTGAGATTCAAGTTCCTGCTGGGGTTTAGAGATGGGATCACACTATCCTCTGTGATTCTGTGATGATGTAAGACTTCATAGTTGCCATTGTGTTCGTAATCGCTGACTAGCTTTGGAGGGATCTATGCCTGTATCCAACCTCGCAGACCTAGAAGAATTGATCCAACAGGTAAAAGCCGCCCAAGCCCAATACGCCACCTTCACCCAAGAACAAGTGGATCAAATCTTCCGCAAGGCAGCCTTGGCGGCCAATAATGAACGGATCCCGTTGGCTAAGCTAGCCGTGCAGGAAACCGGCATGGGCATTGTGGAAGACAAGGTGATCAAAAATCACTTTGCTTCGGAATATATCTACAACAAATACAAACATGAAAAAACCTGTGGTGTGATTGAGCGAGATGAAAGCTTTGGTTACGAAAAAATTGCTGAACCAGTTGGGCTTCTGGCCGGTATTGTGCCCGTGACCAACCCCACCTCCACCACAATTTTCAAAGCACTGATTGCTCTCAAAACCCGTAACGCCATTATCTTTTCGCCTCACCCCAGAGCCAAAGGCTGTACCATTGCTGCGGCCAAGATCGTTAAGGAGGCTGCTGAGGCTGCGGGTGCTCCCGTAGGCTTGATTGGCTGGATTGATGAACCCACGGTCGAACTGTCCCAGGCTTTGATGCAGCACCCTGAGGTGAAATTGATCCTGGCTACCGGTGGCCCCGGCATGGTCAAAGCCGCCTACTCCTCTGGGCATCCTTCGTTAGGGGTGGGGGCGGGCAATACCCCGGCGGTGATCGATGCCAGTGCGGATATTCCAATGGCAGTCAGCTCGATTTTGTTGAGCAAAACCTTCGACAACGGCATGATCTGTGCCTCTGAGCAATCGGTAGTGGTGGTGGATGCCATTTATGAACAGGTGAAAGCTGAGTTTCAGAATCGGGGAGCGTACCTTTTGGATGCCGAACAAACGGCAGCAGTCCGACAAATTATCCTCAAAGATGGCCGCTTGAACCCAGCGATAGTGGGTCAACCGGTTGAGGCGATCGCAGCCTTGGCTGGGATCCGGGTGCCTGAAGAAGCCAAAGTGTTGATTGGGGAAGTGGATAGCGTTGGCGTTGAGGAACCCTTCTCCTACGAAAAATTAGCCCCGGTCTTGGCCCTCTATCGCGCCCAAGATTTTCATGCTGCTGTCGAGATTGCTTCGCAACTGGTCAATTTTGGCGGTAAAGGCCATACTTCAGTCCTCTACACGGATCCCGCCAATCGGGACGATATCGCCTACTTTGAAAATGCCCTGCAAACTGCGCGAGTCCTGATCAATACACCCTCCTCTCAAGGGGCGATTGGGGATCTCTACAACTTCAAGTTGGATCCCTCCCTCACCCTCGGCTGCGGTACCTGGGGAGGCAACTCGGTTTCCGAAAATGTCGGGCCGCACCATCTGCTCAATCTCAAAACCGTCACCCAACGCCGAGAAAACATGCTCTGGTTCCGGATCCCACCGAAGATCTATTTCAAGCCGGGTTGTTTGCCGGTGGCCTTGCGGGAGTTGGAAGGGAAAAAACGGGCCTTTTTAGTCACCGATAAACCCCTCTTTGACTTGGGTATGTTGCAGCCCATCACCCAGGTGTTGGATGAGATCAAGGTGAACTGGGATGTTTACCACGATGTGGAGCCGGATCCCACCCTCAGCAACGTCAATCGCGGCCTGGAGCAACTGCGTAACTTCCAGCCGGATGTGATCATTGCCGTTGGCGGGGGATCCCCGATGGATGCGGCCAAGGTGATGTGGCTGATGTACGAGCAGCCCCAGGTGGAGTTTGAGGGGCTGGCGATGCGCTTCATGGATATCCGCAAGCGCGTCTATGAGTTGCCAGCGTTGGGCCAAAAAGCTCAGTTGATCTGTATTCCCACGACTTCTGGCACGGGATCGGAAGTCACCCCCTTTGCAGTGGTCACCGACGACCGGGTGGGGATCAAGTATCCCCTAGCAGACTACGCCCTCACCCCCAATATGGCCATTGTGGATCCCGACTTGACCTTGAACATGCCCCGACGACTGACCGCCTATGGTGGCATCGATGCCCTCACCCATGCCCTGGAGAGCTACGTGTCGGTCATGGCCAGCGACTTTACCGATGGACTGGCGCTGCAGGCGATCAAGCTGCTGCTCACCTATCTGCCGCGAGCCTACCAAAAAGGAGCGGAGGATCCCGAAGCCCGTGAGAAGGTTCACTACGCCGCCACCATCGCCGGGATGGCCTTTGCCAACGCCTTTTTGGGGGTGTGTCACTCGCTGGCCCACAAACTGGGATCCACCTTCCATGTACCCCATGGGTTAGCCAATGCCTTGATGATCAGCCATGTGATCCGCTATAACGCCACGGATGCCCCCTTCAAACAGGCCATCTTCCCGCAATACCGTTATCCCAACGCCAAGCACCGCTATGCCGAGATTGCCGATCACCTGCAACTGGGCGGAGCCAACGACGATGAAAAGGTGATGCGGCTCATCGATGCCATTGAGGATCTGAAGCAAAAAGTCGGGATCCCGATGACCATTCGGGAAACCCTCAGCGAAAGTGAGCAGGAGTTTTACGATCACCTGGAAACCATGGCGGAGCAAGCCTTTGACGACCAATGCACCGGAGCCAACCCCCGCTACCCCCTGATTCGGGATATGAAGGAGTTGTACGTTCTGGCCTATCGCGGCTTTAAGGTGGATGCCACCCTCTACCACCAAGAGGATCCTGTGTTGGCTTGAGGGAGCTAGTGTCATGCAAATCAAGTACTTTGAAGCTACCGACACTCTCTTCTATATTGTTTTCAATCAAAACTCTCCGATCGAGACTCGTGACTTAGATGAGAACACTCTGTTGGATTTCGATCAAGAAGGTCAGCTTTGCAGCATGACCCTGGAACATGCCAAAGAACGGGCAGGGATCCCTGAGATTGACTACCAAACTCTGAGAGGATAGCTATGCTGATCGAATCTCTGCGAGCACAAAAGGAAAAGATCGAAGCCCTTGGTCGGGAACATGGAGCACGTAAAATTCGAGTTTTTGGTTCAGTTGCTAGGAGGGAAGAGCATTCTGATAGTGATGTTGACTTTCTGGTAGATTTTCCGCCTGGCTACGATCTATTTGCCCAGCGTTTATCTCTCAACGAGTGCCTGACACAACTGTTGGGCCGTCCTGTTCAAATTGTCCCAGAACACGAACTGAATCGACATATTCGAGAGAGTGTATTGAAAGAGGCTGTTGATTTGTGAGTAAATCCTGGCGATTGTATGCCCTCCATATTCCATATTTTGGATGCCATTGCCAAGATTCGGCGGATTCAAGAGCGGGGAGATTTGACTCAAGATGAGATCCTCTATGATGCAGCTCTACGAAATCTGCAAACTCTTTCAGAATCAACCCAAAGACTGCCCTCTGAATTGAAAGATCTATATCCAGGGATCCCGTGGCAAAACATCAGTGGCTTTCGTAATATCTTGGTGCACAACTATCTCGGCGACATTGATCCATTGATCCTTTGACGATTTCCTCTGTCATTCAAAATCATCTTCAGCCGTTAGAATCCGCCATCAAAGCCATGCTGGAGAGGGATCCCCCATTACCCAAGAAGTGAAGGCTATGCTGTACTGCCCAGACCCTGTCACCGATGTGTGGAAAACGGGATCCCATCCCCTAGATCCGATCTTTTCACCGCGCTCAGTTGCCGTGATTGGCGCTACGGAACGGGAAGGGAGTGTGGGGCGAACGGTCTTGTGGAACCTGATCAGCCATCCCTTTGGGGGGACAGTTTATCCCATCAATCCCAAACGGCACAATGTCTTGGGAATCCGCGCCTATGACCGGATTCAATCTTTGCCCGAGCCGGTGGATTTGGCGATAATTGCCATTCCTGCCGCTGGGGTGCCTGCTGTGGTTCAAGAGTGTGTTGAAGTTGGAGTCAAAGGCGCGATTATTCTCTCCGCCGGTTTCAAAGAAACGGGAGCCGCAGGGATCCAACTGGAACATCAAATTCAGCAAATTGCCCAGGGAAAACTGCGCCTCATCGGCCCCAATTGCCTAGGGATCCAAAACCCCCACATTGGATTCAATGCCACCTTTGCCAGCCAAATGGCCCGCCCTGGCAATGTCGGATTTATCAGCCAAAGTGGGGCCTTGTGTACCTCGATTTTGGATTGGAGCCTGCAAGAAAATGTCGGCTTCAGCGCCTTTATTTCCCTGGGATCCATGCTGGATGTGGGCTGGGGCGATCTGATCGACTATTTGGGGGACGATCCCCATACCCACAGCATTGTGCTTTACATGGAATCCATTGGCGATGCCCGCTCCTTTCTCTCAGCGGCCCGCGAAGTGGCCTTGAGCAAACCGATCATCGTCATCAAAGCCGGACGAACCCAGGCGGCAGCCCAAGCGGCGGCCTCCCATACAGGATCCCTGACCGGCAGCGATGATGTACTGGATGCGGCCTTTCGCCGCTGCGGCGTGTTGCGGGTGGATCACATCGAAGATCTGTTCGATATGGCCGAGGTCTTGGCTAAGCAACCCCGACCTAAGGGTCCCTATCTCACCATTATCACCAATGCGGGCGGGCCTGGAGTATTGGCCACCGATGCCCTGATCCGGGCGGGTGGATCCCTGACGGAACTCTCGCCGACAACTGTCGAGGCCCTCAATCCGTTTTTGCCCCCCCACTGGAGCCACGGCAACCCCATCGACATCTTGGGGGATGCAGAGCCGGAGCGCTTTGCCCAAGCCCTGCAAGTGGTGTTGCGGGATCCCGACAGTCACGGCTGTCTGCTCATCCTCACCCCGCAAGCGATGACGGATCCCACCCGGACCGCCACCCAAGTGGTGGAAACCTGGCGCAACAGCGGATCCCGACAGCCGATTTTGGCCAGTTGGATGGGAGGAGCTGAGGTGGATCCGGGCGAAGCCATTCTCAACCAAGCCGGGATCCCCACCTATCGCTATCCCGACCAGGCGGCCCGTGTCTTCAGCCATCTCTGGCGGTTTAGCTACAGTCTTAAGGCCCTCTACGAAACCCCCACCCTCGCCACCCACGAGCAGATCGAGCGGGACAAAGTGGAGCAGCTCCTGCAGCAAGCGGAGGTGGAACAACGCACCCTTCTGACGGAAGCGGAATCCAAAGGGATCCTCGCCGCCTACGGGATCCCAGTAGTGCCCACCCTGGTGGCGGATAGCCCTGAAGGCGCGGTACGAGCCGCCGAAGGCATCGGGTATCCGGTGGTGCTCAAGCTCTATTCCCATACCCTGACCCACAAAACCGATGTGGGCGGGGTGCAGCTCAACCTACCGGATGCAGAAGCGGTGCGCCGAGCCTACCAACAGATTCAAAGCAATGTCACCGAAAAAGCTGGGCCGGAGCATTTCCAAGGGGTGACGGTGCAGCCGATGATCCGCACTGATGGCTATGAGCTCATCCTGGGCAGCAGTCAGGATCCGCAATTTGGGCCGGTGTTGGTGTTTGGCAGCGGTGGCCAACTGGTGGAGGTGTTTCAGGATCGCTCCATTGGCCTGCCCCCCCTCAACAGCACTCTGGCCCGCCGCATGATGGAGAACACCCTCATCTACAAGGCTCTTAAAGGGGTACGGGGCCGCAAAGCGGTGGATTTGGAGGCCCTAGAACAACTTCTGGTGCACTTCAGCCAATTGGTGGCCGAACAACCTCGCATCAAGGAGATTGACATCAATCCACTACTGGCCTCTCCGGAGGGGTTGCTGGCTCTGGATGCCCGCGTCATTTTGCGATCCGAGCAGGATCCGCAGGTGCCGTTAGCGATTCGGCCTTACCCGATGCAATACACCTGGCCCTTCCGGGATGGCATCACCATTCGCCCGATTCGCCCGGAAGACGAACCCCTGATCATTGCCTTTCATAAACACGTATCCGACAAGAGCGTCTATCTTCGCTATTTCCACGCCATGAAATACAGTGCCCGCGTGGACCACGACCGCCTCACCCGCATCTGTTTCAACGACTATGACCGTGAGATTGCCCTCGTAGCAGAACGGCTGGAGCCAGAGCCTGCCATTCTAGGGGTCTGCCGTCTGACCAAAAAACACGGGATCCCTGAGGCAGAGTTTGCCATGCTGGTGCCGGATCCCTATCAGCGGCAGGGGATTGGCACCGCCTTGCTGACCCATCTGACAGAAGTAGCTCGCTGGGAAGGACTCAACCGCTTGACAGGGGAGATGTTGTCGGAGAACGAAGCCATGTGCCGTCTGTGTAAACGAATCGGCTTCCAACTGCAACCTGCAGGTGAACCCGGAATCCTCAATGCTTCCCTAGCCCTGACTCCACTCCCCGAGTCTTAAAGAACTGACTTACGGCTCCCGTTCAGGTACAGTGCTTTGCCAATATTCTGCTGGAACCTCACCTACTGCGCTGATCGAATCGAGTACGGATCCCTGTGGGAGCTTAAACCGACTCCGTCAGAACCTCGGGCAAACAGACCTTGGTACCACCCAAGCCGCAGTAACCACCAGGATTTTTGGCCAAATACTGCTGATGATAATCTTCGGCGTAGTAGAACTCAGGTGCATCCAGAATTTCTGTGGTGATCTTCCCGTAACCCCGTGCTTGCAGCGCCTCTTGATAGATGTCCCGAGTTTTTTCCGCCCATTCTCGCTGAGCCTTAGAGTAAACATAGATGCCAGAGCGGTACTGAGTGCCGACATCATTGCCTTGGCGCATCCCTTGAGTGGGATCGTGATTTTCCCAGAACACTTTCAGCAACTGCCTATAGCTGACCTGAGCCGGGTCATAAACCACCCGCACCACCTCGTTGTGTCCTGTGAGACCGCTGCACACTTCTTGATAGGTGGGGTTGGGAGTAAACCCACCAGCATAACCCACAGAGGTGCTAAACACTCCAGGCACTTGCCAAAACTTGCGCTCTGCCCCCCAGAAGCAGCCCATACCAAACAAGGCCAGCTCCATCCCCTCTGGAAAGGGCGGTTGCAACGGATTGCCGTTTACAAAGTGCCGATTAACAATTGGCATAGGCTCAGCCCGCCCCGGCAAAGCCTCACGTTCGGTGGGTAGGGAGAGCTTCTTGCCAAATCCAAAGAGCACCATAGGAACAATCCGATACGTTTGTTCAACATTCGTTAGTCTAACGCAATCCCCTTGGAGGTGTCTTTGGGCAGAATCGCACACGATCAGGATAGGGCCCAAATAAAATACTTTTTGGTGATCCTGAATACAGTTAGATCAGAAGCAGACCAGAGACATGATGATGGAACTGAATGGAACCCTGATGCCGTATTTGCAGCGTTACCCGCTCTGGAATCGGTTGCTGCTAGAACCTAGTTCTCAATAGGGTTTAAGATGCATTTACCCTGCTATCGCTAGTAGAATCTTTTTTTTGCTGGGGGCAAAGTACCATGCTCTGCGCTCTTTTTTCGTAGCTTAATCTAACTTGTAATACTTCTGGGATCCCGGCTTTACAGGGGTAGTAAGTCGGTATGCACTTCTTCGGATTGCTTGGAGAGGAGCCGTTGCAGACTTCCTTTGGCCTCGGGGAAGTTGGGGTAAATTTCTAGTGCCAGGCGAAATTGCTCGATCGCTTGCTCAAGCTTACCTT
>NZ_JAFIRA010000011.1:31845-77693 GCF_022848905.1 Thermostichus vulcanus str. 'Rupite' | reverse complement strand
ACGGCCAAGACAGCGAAACACCGCCTGAATGGGAAATTGGCTGGACTGAAAAGGCGGAGCGCTGGAATGGACGGCTAGCGATGTTGGGGTTTGTCATCAGCATTGCTGTTGAAGCTACTGTTGGCCACAGTGTGCTTGCTGCTGCCTTCGGGTTGCGCTAAGCCAACTGGGGAGTGAGCTTAGCTGACAAGCCCAGTTTCGAGATCAACTTCGAGATCAACTAGGAGCCACTTTCCCAACTACGGGGGTGGCTTTTTTGTGAGCTGAGAATCCCTTGAGCAGATTAAAGTACCCACATTCCCAGTGAGGCCGGTTTCGGGTTCTGGGTGGAGCAGAGGTGTTATCATGGACATTCGGTACAGGTGAGTACCTGTGCGGGCGTAGTTTAATGGTAAAACTACAGTCTTCCAAACTGTTGTTGTCGGTTCGATTCCGTCCGCCCGCTTCCTAGAAAATCCTTACCTTGCTAGACGGGAAGGCTCGCGCTGTACCCACTAGGGTCAGCGTCGAGATGAAAGTCGCGGCAAACGAATCCGGTCAACCCCGGTGAGTTTGCCAACAATCTGTTCGACAAAACAGACCTTTTTGCATACATTTGCTCTTCTGTTTATGGCAAAATATCTTTATAAGGCTTGAGTTTTGCCTCTCATGATTGTTCTAGAAACCAAGCTCAGAGGTAATCCCACTCAGTTCGCGCTGATTGATGGCGCTCCGCGCCGTCCGGAGGACGATGAAGCGATTAGAACTGCTCAGTTCATTCGCAACAAATGTGTGCGCTACTGGATGGACAACAAAGGGGTTAGGACAGTACGACCTCTCCAAGCTCTGTGCTGTATTGGCCAAGGAATTTGAATGGGCAGGCAAGCTTAATTCGATGACCCTCCGGGTCGTGCGGAGCACGATGGCAAGACAGGCTAGCGCGGAGCGTGCCTGGTCTGCTATCAAACGGTTCTACGACAATTGCAAAGCTAAGAAGCCCGGAAAGAAGGGCTTCCCCAGGTTCAAGAAGAATTGCCGCTCGGTGGAATACAAAACCTCTGGGTGGAAGCTCTCTGAAGACCGGAAGCATCTTACCTTCACCGATGGTTTCAAGGCCGGAACCTTTTTGCTGGTAGGAGCCAGGGACTTGCATTTCTACCCGATTTCCCAGATTAAGCGGGTTCGGGTTGTGCGCAAAGCGGATGGCTACTACGCTCAGTTTTGCATTGCGGTTGACCGACAGGAAACGATTCCACCCACAGGCAAAGCCGTTGGCATTGACCTGGGGTTGAAGTATTTCTACAAGGCAACCGATGGCACTGAGGTAGAAAACCCCAGATTTTTGAGGAAGTCGGAGCGCAAACTGAAACGGTTGCAGCGGCGAGTTTCCAAAAAGTAAAAGGGATCCCAAAATCGCAAGAAAGCAACAAATCGTCTGGGACGGCAACACCTGAAAGTGAGTCGGCAGCGTAAAGACTGGGCTGTGAAACCAGCCCGTGCGTTGGTGATGTCTAACGACTTCATTGCCTATGAGAATTTGCAGGTGCGGAACATGGTTCGTAATTCTCGTTTGGCGAAGTCCATGGCGCTCCGCGCCGTGCGGAGCACGATCAGCGATGCAGCCTGGAGTTTGTTCGTTGATTGGGTGAAATACTATGCCCGGATCTTTGGCAAAGTGCAGCAACCTGTTCCAGCCCAGAACACTACAGTTGATTGCTTTGATTGCAAGCAGCCAGTTCAGAAAACTCTGAGTACCCGCACTCATATCTGTCCTCACTGTGGCTCTGTGCGATGCCGAGATGAGAATGCAGCATGGAACATCCTGGAGAAGGGATTGAGATTGGCTGGATTGAGTACGGTGGGGCACACCGGAATTAACGCCTCTGGACAGAACGACCACTATCCAAGTCAAGCAATCGTGCTCCGCACGACCCGTAGGGTCATTGATTTGGACAAGTCGGCTGGTTGAAGGAGGAACCCCGTGCTGTATGCGTAGCAACCCTGGGGGAAGCAAGCTACAGCGTCGGGAGGATGTCAGAGCGTGAGGGTTTGGAGTAGGGGATCCCCTCAATGGTTGGACAGGCATCCCGTAGCCTTGCTGAAAGATTGAGGAGTTTCAAGCAACCGACAGGGCTAGCAGGCAGATAGATTCTTGCGAATCAGACAAGATTGCTGTAGCAGGGAAAGTTGTAGTTAACCAAATCAACCGCGTGGAAGAGGCATTTTACCGAGAACTGGCGGAGATGATCTCCCTCGGCCCGGTAGTGGTGGCTACTGTGATCCGCACTCAGGGATCTGTGCCACGGCAGGTGGGGGCAAAACTGGCGCTGGGATCCGATGGCCGTCTGCTGGGCACTATTGGGGGCGGGGCCGGAGAAGCCAAGGTGATTGCTGAGGCGCAGATCCTTTTGCAGGCAACCGATCCAGCCGGGGTGGAAGTCTCCATCGACCTGAGGGACTCTCCCCTGGGGGTGTGTGGTGGGCGAATGAATCTTTGGCTGCAACGGTGGCAGGGATCCTTGGCCCAAGCACGGGTCACCCAAATTCAGCAAGCCTTGGCCACAGGGGGAGGCACGCAATTGATTACTCCCCTGGATCCCCAGCGATTTCCCTATCTCAGTTCGGAGTTTCAGTCCCTCTCCAGCCCTCAGCTCAAAGTGCTCCGCACCGCTGACGCGACCTGCGAGTCCTTTGTGGATCCCCTCCTCCCTTCTCCCACCCTGTTGATCGTTGGAGCCGGCCACTGTGGGATCCCGTTGGCCCAAATCGCCCATTGGGCTGGGTTTCGCATTTGGATTCAAGATGACCGCCCAGAATACCTCACTCCAGAGCGTTTCCCTACCGCCCAGCGGCTGTGCCCACAGCCCTTCTCAGACCTGATCCCAGACCTCAGTTGTCTTGCGGATCTTTACATTGCTCTCCTCACCCGCGGCTATAGCCTCGATTGTCAAATTTTGCGTACCCTTCATCAAGCCAAGCTGTCCTACCGCTACTTGGGGATGATCGGCAGCCGCAAACGGGTGAAAACGGTGCTGCAAACCCTGGCCCAGGAAGGGATCCCTGAGAATGCCTTTGCCCCCCTCTACGCCCCGATTGGCCTGGAAATCCACGCCGAAACCCCCGCCGAAATTGCCATCAGCATCACTGCCCAACTGATCCAGACCCGTCGAGAAAATTTGCTCAGTTGCCAGATCTGACCAGAAAAGGCTAGGCTAGCGTGGCTGGTCAAAGCAACGCGGGGTAGAGCAGTCTGGTAGCTCGTCGGGCTCATAACCCGAAGGTCGCTGGTTCAAATCCAGTCCCCGCTATATCCAGTCAATGGTTACTGAACAAGAACCCCTAACCGATTTGGCTGGGGGCTTTTTGTTGTTTTACGGGATCCAGAACACCAAGAGGGGGATCCCGAATTCCCTACTCGATCACCACATTCTTCGGGCCACCATTCACGTCAGGACGACCCTGATTAAAATTCGTCAAGAACGTATCCGGATCCTTGAGGCTAAAGACGATCTTTTTGCAGGGCAATTGTAGCCCCACGGGCCCCAACAAGGGGATGAACAGCGGTTTTTCCTCCAACAGCGGAATGGCCACCACCCCCTGTGTGCTGGTGACGGGGCCAACCATCCCCTGGAAATCGGTGCGTACCCCCACTCCGTAGTACCAAGGCCAGGGAAACCGCTCCCCCTGTCCCAATTCACTGAGGGAGAAGGTTTCGCTGAACAGGCTGCCCGCCCGCACGATTAACTTGTCTTGGAGCAGATCGACATAGGCCGATTCGCCACTCACCCCAAACAAGGAAAGCGGCAAACTGGCTAGAGGATTGGAGTCAATGGCCATGTAATAGCGCATGGGAAGTCTCCGAGGTCAGGAAAAGGACGACCAGGTAAGCCATAGCCCCCCAGCCTTGCCAATTATAAAGAATCTCCCACCTAGGCTCGGAAATTGCCAAGGGATCCCGGTGATGTTGAGGCCCTGAGCCGTCATTGCCAAGAGGAGCAGGTATGATGGGTTGCTTGGAACGCCCTTTCAGCGGGCAGCGTGGCCGGGAGGAGAACAGGATGGAGCTGAGATCCCTAATTCGCTTGGTGCCCGATTTCCCCAAACCTGGGATCCTCTTCCGGGATATGACCCCCCTGTTACAAGATCCTACTGGATTTCGGGTGGCCATTGAACAATTGGCTGCTGGCACCACCGGCATGGGATCCCTCGACTACATTGTCGGTATCGAGTCGCGCGGATTTATTTTGGGCGCTGCTTTGGCTCAGCATTTGGGCCTGGGGTTTGTCCCTGTCCGCAAACCCGGTAAACTTCCCCCGCCGGTTCTTAGCCAACGCTACAGCCTGGAATATGGTGAGGATGAATTGCAACTGCGTGCCCACGCCCTGCGGCCCGGAGAACGGGTGTTGATTGTGGATGATTTAATTGCCACAGGGGGAACGGCAGCTGCTACCGCTGAATTGGTGGCCCAAACGGGTGCTGAAGTGGGGGGGTTCGCCTTCTTGATCGAACTCGCCTTTTTGCCCGGTTGTAAAGCGCTGCCTGCTGGGATCCCCACCCATGTGCTGATGGTAGAAGAGTCTGAGTAAGACGGGAAGTGGCAACCCTAGCCCCAACCAATCCCAACCCTCGGAATGGATCCCGTTCAAGAGCCGGCCACAGGCTGCCACAATAGATTCAGAGCAGATTCAGAGCGCTTCCATGAGCCTGTCTTCTTCCCAACCTCGCCTTAACTCCGAACAATACCGGCAAATGCTGGTGCGCGATGGCGAACGCCGCTTCCGCGAGTGGCATACCGCCTTCCTGAACTACCAGAAGCAGTTTTTACGAGAACTCGAGCAACTGCGGTTGTATTCTTCCCGTAGCCGTTAATGCCAACCGCCCCCACCTTGCACCCTCCCCTGGTTGGGCCGGATCCCTCCCTCCGGCAGGAAACCCTGGAACTGTTGGAGTGGCCCCGTCTTTGTCAACATTTAGCCACCTTTGCCGCCACCTCCTTGGGCCGCCGCGCCTGTTTAGAACTGGATCCCTGGCTGAGTCAAGACCGCAGTAGAGAACACCTGGATCAAACAGAGGAAGCCATTCGTTTGGAGCAAAGCCAGCCGGGGGGGCTTTCTCTGGAGGGCATTCACGATCTTCTAGCAGCTCTGGAACGCGCCGAACGGGGGGGGATCCTATCCGGGGAAGAGCTGATCCAAATTGCTACCACTTTGGGGACAGCCCGCCGCATCCGTCGCCTCATTGATGCTGATACCCGCCTACCCCGTCTGCAGGAATGGATAAGCCCGCTGCGTACCTATCCTGAGCTGGAACAGGAAATCTTTCGCTGCTTAGAAGATCACGGTGAGGTGCGAGATAGCGCCAGCCCCACCCTTGCCGATTTGCGCCGCCAGCAACGTCAGCAACGCAGCCACATTCAAGAACGGTTGCACCAACTGATGAATCAATACCCGCAAGCGCTGCAGGATACTCTGATTAGCCAGCGGCAGGGGCGATTTGTCTTGATGGTGAAAGCCAGCCACCGCGATGTCATCCAAGGCATCGTTCACGATAGCTCCGCCAGTGGCGCCACCCTGTACGTAGAACCCTATGCTGTTGTGGAATTGGGCAACCGCCTGCGGCAAACCCAAGCCCAAACTCAGGCGGAAGAAGAACGCATCCTAGCAGCCCTTTCGGCTCAGGTGGGATCCGTCGCACCGGATTTGGAGCAGCTACAGGCCTTAATGGTAGGGCTAGACGTGGCTTTAGCCCGTGGCCGCTACAGCCTGTGGTTGGAGGGAAATCGTCCGCAATTTGTCTCAGCAGGATTGCGATTGCGCCAAGTCAGACATCCGTTGCTTCTTTGGCAAAGCCGCTTAGAAGGCAACGAGTCTGGGGTGATCCCGATTGATTTCACCCTAGCGGAGAACATTCGCGCTGTTGTTATCACAGGTCCCAACACCGGTGGCAAAACCGTTGCCCTAAAAACGCTAGGCCTCCTTACCCTCATGGCCAAGGCAGGGATCTTTTTACCGGCTCAGGATCCACCCCAGCTTCCTTGGTTCGATGAGGTCTATGCCGATATTGGCGATGAACAATCTTTGCAGCAAAGCCTCTCCACCTTTTCCGGACATATTCGCCGCATCAGCCGCATGGTGCAGGCTCTGCGCTCCACCTCACAATCCGTCCTCATTTTGCTAGATGAAGTCGGTGCCGGGACGGATCCCACGGAGGGTGCTGCCCTGGCCGCGGGACTGCTGGAATTCCTCTCGGAACATGCCCAGCTCACCTTGGCCACCACCCACTACGGGGAGCTGAAGGCTCTGAAATACCAGCATCCCGGCTTTGAAAATGCCTCGGTGGAGTTTGATGAGGCGACGCTGGCCCCCACCTATCGTCTGTTGTGGGGGATCCCAGGCCGTTCCAATGCCCTGACCATTGCCCAACGGCTGCACCTGGATGCGGAGATTCTGGAACGGGCCAAGCAACGGTTGCAGGGGGAAAGCCAAGTGGATGTGGTGATCGCGGGGCTGGAAGAACAACGAGCGGACTTGGAAGCCCGCGCCGCCGCAGTGGGATCCCTGCACCGAGAGCTAGAAGCCTTGCAACGGCAGATGCAACAGCGCAGCCGCCAGATGGCGGAACGAGAAGCCCAGCTTGAGCAAAAACAAACCCAGGGGATCCAAGCCCTTTTGGCCGCTGCCCGAGAAGAAGTGGCTGCCGCCATCCGCAAGCTACAGCAGGGGGATGCCCCCCAGCAAATCACCGCCAAGCTGGATGAAATTCAGGAACGCTATTCCCCTCCTCCTGCACCGGTGGAAACGGAATTTGTGCCGGAAATTGGGGACCGGGTGCGCTTGCGGGGTCTGGGCCACACCGGAGAGGTGATCGCCGTTGAAGAAGATGTGTTTGTGGTGCGCAGCGGCATTCTGAAATTTACGGTGCCTCGTGGACACCTGGATCCCATCGACGAGCATCAGGCCAAGCAGCGCCAACGGCCCAAAGCACCCCCCCCAGCCCCCTCTGCCCCAGCGCCCCTTAACCTTCGCACCCGCCAAAATACCCTCGATCTGCGGGGAAAAACCATTGCCGATGCCGAGATCCTCCTAGAGCAACACTTCGCCCAAGCTCCTCCTGGCCCCGTCTGGATCATTCACGGTCATGGCACCGGTCGCCTTCGCGCCGGGGTACAAGCCTATTTGCGGGAGCATCCGCGGGTACAGAGCTTTGAGGCTGCTGAGAGCCAGGATGGAGGCACGGGGGTGACGGTAGCGCAGTTACGGTGAATCTCTATTGGCTACCTTTTGTACGCGCTCCGCAACTGACTCAAGTAACTGGTGCCTGCTCAGAGGGGGATCCCAGTTGTTGCTGTTGGCTTTGCCAGAGCCAGTAGCCTCGGATCAGTTGTCCATCCCCGATCAGCTTCAACATGATCGCTACCCCCGTTCCCGTCCAGCCCACCGGCCCAAAGACGGTACCTGTTGCCGCCAACAAAGCCAGACCGGATAAATTTAACCCTAAACCTTGCACCCACATCCACAAAACTGTTTCGCGCTCCGACATCGTGCTGGCTCCTAGAGGAAGAAGGGATAGCACTACTGTTACGGATCTGGGCTGGGAATAGGATGTGACTGAGCCTCGGTTCAGATGCTCAAACCTGCACAGTTGAGGAGGGGTTAACCCTGCCCCAATTGCCTTTTAACCCATCCACTCCTGCAATCGCGCCAATGACAGCCGTTTTTGGGTGCCTGAGCGAACACTGCCCTCTGTCAGGTTGTTGAATCCATGCACCAATCCTTTGCCCCCCAGCGCCACCAAAGTCACCTGATGGGTTTGCCCCGGCTCGAAACGTACTGCATTCCCTGAAGGGATATTCAAGCGCATACCAAAACTGGCAGCCCGATCAAACACCAAAGCTCGGTTCACCTCGAAAAAGTGAAAATGGGATCCCACTTGGATAGGGCGATCCCCCTGGTTGGTCACTTGCAGGGTGACGGTAGCCCGCCCCACATTGGCTTGGATGGGTTCCTCCGCCAGTAATAGCTCCCCCGGTACCAAACCGGCTTCAGCTTCAGCACTGGGCTTGATTTTCGATTTGCGAGTCAGGGCCATGCGGGCAGTCTCCAACCGTCTCAATCGTTAAGGTCTAAACTCAGGGATCCCAACCGACTTAGCGAATGGGGTGGTGCAGTGTCACCAACTTAGTGCCATCGGGGAAGGTGGCCTCCACCTGAATTTCGGGGATCATCTCTGGGATCCCAGCCATCACATCCTCCCGGCTTAACCAGGTCAATCCTTCGCTCATCAGTTGGGCCACCGTCTTGCCTTCTCGGGCACCCTCTAGCACTGCCGCACTCAAAAAGGCCACTGCCTCTGGGTAATTAAGCTTGAGGCCCCGCTGCCGCCGATCCTGAGCCAATTGAGCAGCCAAGTAAACCAGCAGCTTGTCTTTCTCCTGGGGCGATAAGTGCATAGGGTCTACCTCAAGGGAGCCAACAACACAGCGAACGTGAGGACTGACTTAACTTTTACCCCTTTACCGCAAGCTTCGTAAAGCCCATCTCCTATCGCCCCACAGACATGCACAGACACAAACGACAGCCCTTTAATGCTCCGCACCCCTGAGGTGAAGGTTGTGCAGGGCACCATAAAATCTGAGGCCATCTTGGAGGAGAAGCCCCCTTTGGTCGCTTAGCGTTGCCTAGCAATAGCCGCCTAAGCAGTTGGAGTCGGGAGTATGTCACGATGGTTAGACACGGTTTTGCTGTGGAACACAACCAACTTAGGGAATCCCTTCTAACGGAGCAGGGGGAATGGCAGTTTACGAAGGCAATTTTGTTCAGACGGGCGATCTGCGTCTGGCAATTGTGATTGGTCGCTTTAATGATTTGATCACCGGTAAGCTCCTAGAAGGCTGTCAGGATGCCCTCAAGCGCCATGGGATGGATGTTTCACCCGACAGTGAGCAGGTGGATTACTACTGGGTGCCCGGTAGCTTCGAGGTCCCCTTGGTGGCTCACCAATTGGCCCAATCCCACCGGTACGATGCTGTCATTTGCCTGGGGGCAGTGATTCGTGGGCAAACTCCCCACTTCGACTATGTGTCGGCTGAAGTGGCTAAAGGCATTGCAGCGGCTGGGTTTCGCACCGGCGTACCGGTAATCTTCGGCATTCTCACCGCCGATACGATGCAGCAGGCCCTCGAGCGGGCTGGGGTTAAGAGCAACAAGGGCTGGGAATATGCCATGAGCGCCCTGGAAATGGCCACCCTGATGCGCCAAATGAACCCCGTGATCCATGGCAGCAACGGATCCGGATCCCGTCCCCCTCTCCCCACAAACTCAGGGGCCCTGAAGCCGGGAGTTACTCTAGATAGCACTGCTTACTGACGACGGGTCAGGCGCGTCAGCACTTCATTGGAACGCTGCACAAAGGCACGGGCTGAAGCCGGGTCAAAACTTTTTTGAGTGATCAGAGCTAGGTCGTAAATGTGGTTGCAGATCAGAGTAACGAGGTCAGGATCCCGACCTTCTTCGGCCAGTGCCTGCAAATTCTGCACCAACGGATGAGCCGTATTCAGGATCAGGGTATGTTCCTCTAAAAACTCGAGGGGCTTTTGCTGCATCATGGCATTCAGCTCCTGCAACCGCCGCAACGCCTCTGGCAGCAGGATCATTGCCGGGACAGATTCCGATTTTAGGGCTTCGGCTTTCACCTGTAGCTTGTCTTTGCCTAAGGCTTGCTTGAACAAATCGACCAATTTTTCACTGCGGGTTTTGTTGCTGACCGGATCGACAATTTCTGCGGCCTTGTCTTTGTCCACAAGGGTTTCATCCAACTCAGAATCCACCCGTTTGAATTGGATCCCGTCTTCCTTATACTCCCGCTCTAGGAAGCTGCTGAAATGGCTGTCAATCCAGCTATCCAGCATCAAGACCTCCAGACCCTGTGAACGATGCAGGTCGATGTAGGCGCTTTGGGCAGCTTCATCAGTAGCGTAGTAAACTCGCTTGTTTTGCTTCTCGCGGGTACGCTCCAGGTAGCTTTGCAGTGTCAGATACTCTGGCTTATCAGCAGGGGATCCGGCCAGACGAAAGATCAGGATATCCTTAATTTGGGCGAAAAATTTATCGCTATTCATCGCCCCAAATTTCATGAAGAGGCTAATATCTGGCCAAACCTTGACATATTTTTCGTAGTCTTCTGTATAAAGCTCATTGAGGCGATCCGCCACTTTTTTGGCCACATGGTCACCAATGCGCCGCACGGTGCGGTCATTTTGCAAAAAGCTGCGGGAAACATTAAGGGGAATATCGGGACTGTCGATAGCACCCCGCAAGGGCAGCAGGAACTTCGGGATCACCTCCTCACAGTTGTCTTGTACAAAGACCTGATTACAAAACAACTTCACCTGCCCTTTGGTAGGGTCGATATCCGGGCGTAACTTGGGAAAATAGAGGATCCCTTGCACGATAAAGGGGTAGTCGGTGTTGATATGAACCCAAAAATGGGGATCCTCTTGGAAGGGATACAGATAGCGATAAAACTCAAGATAGTCCTCGTCTTTGAGTTCAGAAGGTGAGGTTCTCCAGAGGGGCTTTTGCTTATTGATGACCTCCCCATTCAACTTAATGGGAACGGGAATGAAATCACAGTATTTTCGGATTAATTCCCGAATCCGACTGGGTTCGAGATACTCTTCATTATCCGGGGCGATGTGAAGGGTAACGGTGGTGCCGATGCTGGCCCGTTCCGAATCTGAGAGGGTAAAGGCAGTCGTGCCATCGCAAGCCCAATTCACAGCAGTGCTACCTGGTTTGTAGGAGAGGGTATCGATCTCTACTCGCCGCGACACCATAAAAGAGGAGTAGAAGCCCAGACCAAAATGCCCAATGATCGCTTGCTCTGCTTCTTTGCCTTTGTACTTGTGGATAAACTCTTCGGCGCTGGAAAAAGCCACCTGGTTAATGTATTTCTTGACTTCTTCGGCGGTCATGCCAATGCCGTTATCGGCTACCGCTAGGGTTTTTGCCTCTTTATCCAGAGTGATGACGATCTCGGGTTCAGGGGGATCCGACAATTCCCCAGCAAAACTGGCCATTTTTAGCTTGGCAATGGCATCAGCAGCATTAGAGACCAGCTCCCGCAGGAAGATCTCTCGGTCGGAGTAGAGAGACTGCTTGATGATCGGGAAGATATTCTCGGTGTGGATCGTGATGGATCCCTGCTCCAGCATGGTCATAGGCAGGCTTAGCACTCGAATGGGCTCAGTGCCAATCTACAGAAGCCGGGGAACCCACGACAAGCAGGCCCCCTTTCCAGAAATCCGCACTTGGAACCGAACCGCCCGCCCTCTAAAGCTGGGCTGCCCCAGGCAAAGCTTGCGCCTGGTCGATATCGAGGGTGAGCTGTTGGGCCCAATCTTGGCCAACCCGGATGGTGATGTCGGAATTGAGGATGCCTGTAGATTCCACCCGTGTTTCCCCGAGGCCAATGGCAGCTTGAATCTGTTTGGCCCCGTTTCGATCCCCACTTTGGGCTAGAATTTCCGTCTGTCGCAAAACCTGGGTGCTGTCTTCCACGGCAAAGGCTTGGGTAAAGCCCTGTCTGGCCAATTCCTGGATCATGCGGCGGGCCATCCCTTGCTCTCCAGTAGCATTTTGCACGGCAATTCGCAGCCGTTGTGGGGGAATGCTGGTCACCTGAGCCTCTAAGCCGAAATGAGAAGCAGCCACCCGCCGCACAGCAGGGACATCGGGCAGCCAGTAGCTGGTGGCAAATTCTCCGGGTTGACTAAATCGACCCGGCAACAGTACCAGGTCAATCCGATCCCCACCCGAGGTGAGAATGAACTTGGCCAGCGTCAGCACTTCTTCCCAGGTCAGGTTGGTATCCAGGTTGGCACGAATGGTTTGCAAAATCTTCGGGATCCGTGGCCAAACCGCAGGGGAGAGCAGTTCCCGACTGAGGGCCCGCAACAATTCCTGTTGTCGTTGCACCCGACCGATATCCCCTAGCCCCAGATGATCGCGGCGGAAGCGGGCAAAGTGATGGGCTTGCTCTCCATTGAGGCGTTGTAACCCTGGTTCTAGGTTGATGAACAACTGCTGGGTTTGATCCACATACTGCATCGGCTCCGGCACGTAGACCTCCACCCCACCCACCGCATCGATCAAAGCCTCAAGGGCATCCGTATTGAGGCGAACGTAACGGTCGATCGGGATCCCGCCCATTAAGTCACTCACCACCTGAGCCGCCAGCGCCGGGCCGCCCGCAAAGTTGGCTGCATTGATCTTACCGATGCCAAATCCAGGCAACCGCACGCGGGTATCGCGGGGGATCGACAGAATACTGATTCGACGGGACTGGGGATCAAAACGGGCCAAGAGAATGGTATCGGTGCGGGTATTAAAGCGATCCCGTTCAGTAAGGAGGGGCAAGGTGGGATCCGGATTGTCGGTGCCGAGGATGAGAATATGCAACGAGCGATCCAGGGCAGCCACCCGCAATGCATCCGGTCGGAAGGCTTCCTGTTGTTCAGCAGTCAGGGGGGTGGGGATCACCGGACGGGGCAACATCACCGCCAAGAGGGCACCGGCAGAGCCAGCCACCACCGCTGTAAACCCAAGCAATAACCAAAGGATCCCTCGGCGAATCGCCTGTTGACGAGCTGCGCTAATGCGGTCAGGACGGGGGGGATACTGGAATGAGGACATCAGGTTAGACCGGGCCTCGCGAGCGCGTACAGGTAAGGTGTGTTCTCTCAGTTACATCAAGCTTAATGCAAACCAGCTTAATGCAAAGCCATATTACCCCATCCCTTCTTCCAGAGAAGGTTTGATACTAGGTTGCCCGCAAAGTAGCTCCTGAGATCCTTTACTCTTTACTGAGATCATCATTCTCTGCTAGCTGTATTCAGCTTGCCCTGGCTAGGGTAGGTGAAACTGACGACTGATCCGCACCATCGGCCCTAGCCCCAACCGCGTTGGGTTCAAAGCCTGCATTTCGAAAAGCGCTAGGATATGCCGCATTTGCAACTCAGGACGCACCGAGGTCACCCCCATCGCCACCACTAAGCCGCAATAACCCCCCGTATCGCGGCAGCGCCGTTCCCAGCGTTTACGAGCCATAGAGTGAACCGGATCATCTTCGGGAAATTCCCCAAACAGGTGCAGATCCTGGTTGCCCGTTTGCACGATCTCCAGGTCGTAGCGATCGCCATCAAAGGGATCCACCCCCGTATTGAAACAGATTCCCTGTGGCCCGCCTTCTCCCCGCAGGTTTTCGATCAACTGCTTGGCCTTAGGACGGGAGGTACGCACAATCACCACCGGCAGTCCTTCTCCCTCTTCCACCAGGTTGCTTTGGGGGAGCGGATGCAGTTGTCCCATCAGCCGTAGGGCTTCTACCGTTGTCCAGGGCAAAACCCCCAAACCCAACTGGGCTCCTTCTGGTACCAAGTCATCCCGCAGGAGCGTGTGGGTAGGTGTTTCCGACTCCTCCTCCCCGAGCTCCAACAAATCTGCTGCCACGTCGGGCAAGGTTCGCACCTGTACCGAGAGGGTGCTTTCTTTGGGCTGATTTTTGGATTGCGGATTGGGAATGCGATATCGCCCTTGGCAGGCTTGAAAGTCCTGTTCCAATTTGTTGTGGTGTTGCTTCAGGAAGCGATGCAATGCCTCCAGAGCCACAGATAGAACCGCCGCCTCATCCTCCTGCAGCATAATTCGCAAGCCCTCTAGGGGATGAATGGTACCGAAATTGGGCTCGATCTCATCGGGATCCAACTCTGCCAAGTCCAGGTCTGGCAGCTCATTCAGGTCGGGATTACGAGCTTGGAAGGTGAGGTAGAGACAATCTTGCTTGAGGAAGGCTTCTTCCATCTCTTCGGGTGTATCTGGCTGGCCTGCATCCTGGCGAAACTGTTTGAGGGAATGCAGAGAACGGTAAAACAGCACCCCGTACTCCATCCCCAGTCGCCCCATCACCGAAACGTACAGGGTTTCCAGATCCCAGTGGTTCAGCTCAATGGCTAAAACCTGATGATCTTCTAGATAATCCCAGGGAGCATCTTGCCAAAGGGTGAGAGCTTTTTGGGTGAGCAAATCGGCATACTCTGCCGGTAGAGGGGGTGAGAGTCGCTCATGGGCATCCTCAAAGCTTTGCAGAATTTCATCGATTAAGGGCAGCTCCGGCTGGCATTCCACCTTGATGTCCAGCTCGTGCAAAACCCCCCGCAGAAAAAATTGCACCTCCCGATCCCGCACGATGATCTTTTGCGGACGGGCAGGTGAGGCAGAATGGGGTCGCTCCATGGCCAGGATCAGGGTACGCACCATCGGCTCAATACCCGAGCCGAGGGGCACGACTTCCATTGCCCGCACCACGCCTTGAATCCCATCGACCCAAAGGATGCACTCCCCTTCCGCAGCACCAGGACTCACCTGGGATCCCATGCGAAGTCGCCCCGAAAGGCTGTGGCGATCCCCTTCCCATACGGATGGCACCTGGGGCAGCTTTTGTAATCGACGAACTGTAGCGGCTGGGAGACCGGACATAGATATCCAAACATCCAAGAAAAAGCAACAGAACTACCCAACAGACTGGGCGAACACACCCCTATCCGGAAGCGGACTTACCCATCCACTTCGAGAGCAAGATCATGGGATCCCGCCACAGTTGATCTAACCACTAGTGTAGGAGCTACGACCCCCTTCGGGGATAGGGAAAGGGTTGACCAAGTCCTCAGTAGGGGAAAATGGCCTAAGCTCCAAGGTTGGATCCCGAGCAAACCCGTGCAGCTGTTCTGGATCCCAAAGCTGATGGTCAGACTCGAACTGACGACCGCTCGATTACAAGTCGAGTGCTCTACCAACTGAGCTACACCAGCAATTTAGGCTTATTGATTCTAGCATCGCCTTCTCACCATCCTTCCGCCTGCCGGACTGTAGCTCTCAACATCAAAGCAGCCTCGAACTCTCGCCTAAAGCACTTCCGTACTGATTTTCCGAAAAGGTCGACCGAGTTCAAAAAAACATGGTTTTAATTTTAGCGAAGCCGGTAGCCAACGCTATGGACAGTCTCAATCGGATCCAGCTCTGCTCCAGCAGCCTTTAGTTTCTGCCGTAACGTTTTGATGTGAGCTTTGATCGATTCTTCCTCCGGTGCTTCGCCGACTCCCCAAAGGTGATCCAAAATGGCTCTTCGACTTAAGATCCGCCGCCCATTACGGATGAGCAATTCCAAGAGGGCAAATTCTTTTGGGGTGAGCTGTAGCTTGTGGCCTTGGTAGGAGGCTTCAAAGGTCTCTGGACTGAGTACTAGGGATCCCCACTCCAAGGTGAGGGATGTGGCGACTTGGCCCCGGCGGGAAAGGGCACGAATTCTGGCCAAAAGTTCTGGCAGATCCAGAGGCTTGACCATGTAATCATCAGCTCCTGCATCCAAACCAAGCACTTTGTCGCTGCTGGCATCACGGGCAGTAATCATCAAAACCGGGATTTGAAACCCCTGAGCGCGGAGGCGTTGGCAAAGTTGCACCCCATCTAAGACCGGGAGGCCGACATCCAACAACAGGAGATTGTAGGTTTGTAGGCGCAATTGATCCCAGGCGGTTTCCCCATCCCCAACCCAATCGACGATATAACGCTGATCGGTGAGTGCCTCCACCAAGACTTCCGCTAGTCGAGGATCATCTTCTACCAAAAGAATCTTCATCTAAATTCAAGAAATGAGAGAAATACCACAAGATATTAAATCTGTAAACTGCGGCCCAGTTTTTCCCTAAGCCAAGGCTTGATAAAGAAACCGTGGAGATCAGGAGCCTGTCTGAGCCTGTACCTAGAATACAATTATGGAAACAACGATGAAAAAGTCTCCGGAACAAACTGTTCTCAACTTCGGATTCCTGGTTGCCCTGACACTTCTGGCCACGGGCGCAGGGTTGAGTCTGTTTGAATCCTACCAGCTAATACGGCGGGAACAGCGGGTCAGTCATAGCCACTCGGTGTTGGAGAACCTGGAATTTTTGCTGTTGGGTTTGAAGGAGGCTGAATCCGGGCAACGGGGGTATATCTTAACTGGACACCCGCAACAACTGGAGGCTTTTCAGGCAGGGATCCGCCAGGTGCAGCTCCACCAACAGATCTTGCGGGAGTTGACCCAAGATAATCTTTGGCAACAGGAACGCCTGGATAGGGTGGAGCGCCAGATTGAACAGCGCCTAGAGAATTTGAACCGTTCCTTAAAGGTTTATCAAGATGACCCTGAGGATTGGGCAACCCAAGCAACCTTGACCGAATTGGGATCTGAACTTCAGGTAGCAGTGGAAGATATCCTCTTGCAAATGGAGGATGCAGAGCGAGAACTCTTGGCTCAACGCAGCCGGGTCGCCAGCCTTAGTATTCAGCGCACCACATTGGCGATTGTCCTCACCAGCATGACCGGCATCAGCTTGTTGGTGGGGGTGTATTTGCTGTTGCGGCGGCAGGATGTGCAGCGCCGCCGTTGGCAGGCTCAGTTGCAAGCCGCACACGATGGGCTGGAGCAGTTGGTTAAGCAGCGCACCACGGAATTGGCTTCTACATTGGAGGCATTGCGCTCCAGTGAGCGGCAGTACCGCGAGTTGTTTCAGTCCAATCCGATGCCGATGTGGTTGGCGGATCCGCACAGTTTGGAATTTTGGGATGTCAATGAGGCTGCCATTTGCCAGTACGGGTATGACCCATCCGAGTTCTTGAGGATGAACTTAAAGGATCTGGAATTGCCGGGATCCCATCTCCAGAACTCTCTAGGGACCCAGCTTCTGTGGGGTGTATCAACTTGGCATCGGCGCAAGGACGGAACGGCTTTGGAGGTGGAAATGACCTCTCACGAAGTGCAAATCGATGGCAGACGCGGATCCCTAACAATTGCGCGGGATGTTACAGAGCTGCGGCGTGCTCAAGAAAATCTACAGCGCACGTTGCGGGATCTGTCAGATTTGAAATACGCCATGGATGAAGCGGCGATTATTGCCACCACCGATGCCCAGGGGATAATCACCGACGTTAACGATCGGTTTTGTCAGATTGCCCAGTACAGCCGGGCTGAGTTGATTGGGCAAAATCACCGTTTGATCAATTCCGGCCATCACAGTAAAGCCTTCTTCCGGGAGATGTGGTCAACCATATCCAGCGGCCAAACCTGGAAGGGAGAAATTTGCAATCGGGCCAAAGATGGCACCCTCTACTGGGTCGATACGGTCATTGTGCCGTTTTTGGATGACCAGGGTAAACCCTGGCAATATCTGGCGATCCGCTTTGAGATTACCGATCGCAAGCAGGCGGAGGCGGAGATCCGGCAACTGAACCAAACCCTGGAACAGCGGGTGGAAGCACGCACGCTGCAGTTGGAGTTGGCCAACCGGGAGTTAGAGGCATTTTCCTATTCGGTTTCCCACGATTTACGGGCGCCGTTGCGCAGCATCGATGGGTTTGGTCAGGCGCTTTTGGAAGATTACAACGACCAACTGGATGCGGTGGGGCAAGACTATCTGCGGCGAATCCGAGCGGCGACTCAGCGCATGGGCCAGTTGATCGATGATTTGCTGATGTTATCGCGGGTCACCCGCAGTGAGTTGAACCGGGATTGGGTGGATCTGAGCCAGTTGGCTTATCTCATTGCCCAAGAGCTGGAACAAACCCAGCCCCAACGTGCTGTGTCGTGGCAGATTGAACCGGATTTGATGGCCTACGGGGATCCGCGCCTGCTGCGGGTGGTGTTAGAAAATTTACTGGACAATGCCTGGAAGTTTACGGCAAAGCAGGAACTGGCCTGCATTCAGCTGGGATCCCATCTTAGGGAGAAGGAACGCATTTATTTCGTGCGAGACAACGGTATAGGCTTCGACATGCACTATGCCGACAAGTTGTTTGGCCCTTTCCAGCGGTTGCACTCTTCTCAAGACTACCCTGGCACGGGTATTGGTTTGGCGACTGTACAGCGAATTATCCATCGCAGATTAAGGCAGAGTCTTCCTTGGGGGCAGGGGCAACCTTCTCCTTTACCCTTGGGGGAATGGGAGCAACCTAAAGGCTGGAACCTGACCGCTATCCAGGAACTTTTCCAGATTTGCTTGCATGGTAAGCTACCCAACTGTTCTTGTAGGGTTTGCTATGCTACCGGCTTTGCACCAACTGGCTCGCTCTGCCAAGACCGTCTTTGTATACGGTATGGGTGGGGGAGGAGATGTGATTCAGACCCTCCCGATCCGCAACTACTTGCAACACTTGGGGGTGGAGCGGGTAATCATCGGGGGAGTCACCTGCCAGTGGTGGCCGCCCCCGGAGTTTGATCCAGAACCCCAGGCTCCGTTTCCCCTTGCAGCTTCAGTTTGGGGGCCTTGTTACTATGCCCTCGAAGAGGTAGTTCACGGACGCTGGGTTGGATCCCAGGCGTTGCAGGTGGATGGGTCGGCCCGGGTAGGGAAGCGGATCCCAGCGGAAGCGCAAATGGCGGAGTTGTTTGGAGTGGAAGCAGTATTGCTCAGCCTACAGGGGGGTGGGCAAGGGTTTTTGACTGGGTTGGAAGCGGTGATCCAGTCCTTCTCGGTAGATCTGGTAGTGGGGGTAGATATTGGCTCCGACAGCATTTACAGCCATACCGATGAGGTGCGACAGCCGCGCACACCCCTTGCGGACTTCATCAGTTTGTCGGGGCTCTACCGTTGTTCTGTGCCATCGGTCTACGGGCTTTCCGGTTATGGCTGCGATGAGGAATTGGCGCTTGAGGATTTGGAGCGGAATGTGGGTCGGGTGATGCGGGCGGGCGGATTTTTGGGGGCTTACGGACTGACTCAAGAGGATGTGGCGGATATGGGACGCGCCTGTAGTGCCATGCCAGATCCGGTGGAAAAGTGGCCGATGGAGGCCGCTAAGGGCAACTTGGGATTGCATCGGATGCGGCTGGGTGAACCCTGGGGATCCCTGCTGCGCATTACTCCGTTACAGGCAATGATCCTGTTTTTTGATCCGAAGATTTTGGTGTCAGCAGTGAACCGGATCGCAGCCCAAGTGGGAGAAACTGGATCCCTGGCGGAAGCAGAAGCGACTTTAGCCCAAGCTGGGATCCTGCCGGAGAGCTACCTACAGCGGTATATCCAGTTTTTGCGCCCGGAGTTGTATGGCTCTGAATCGTGATGGGATGGAGAGAAAAACGGTTGATTTGTTGCTGCGCGACTGTGCTGCCATCCCGATGGATCAGTTGGGGCGGGTTTTAGAGCGGGTGGATATTGCCATTGATGGGGATCGGATCGTGGCGTTGGGGCAGGATCTCCCCTATGTAGGCCGGCAAACCCTGGACGGAAGGGATCACGTTGCCTTGCCAGGGTTGGTGAATGCCCACATGCACGAGTGCCTAACACGGGGGCTCTGTGAAGATCGAGAGCTGTCCCGTTGGTTGACGGAGATTTGTTTCCCTCTGGATGCCGCCTATACCCCCGCCGACATAACTGCAGCCGCCGGCATGAACCAACTGGAGATGATCCGATCCGGTACGACCACCTTCATCGACATTTACCGGCACCCGGCTGCTGCTGCTGCTGTCACCGAGCAATCTGGGTTGCGAGGGATCTTCAGCCCACAGGTAATCGACGAACCGACAGGGGTAGGAGAAGCTCTGGCAGATACGGAGAACCTGATCCAAGCCTGGCACGGGCGGGGATCGGGTCGGATTCATATTTGGGTGGGGCTCCATGCTCCCTATTCCTGTCATCCTGAGAGTTTCACCCAGGGATCCGAGCTAGCCCAAAAGTACGGTGTTGGGTTGCATACCCATTTGGCCGAAACCCGTTGGGAAGTGGAAACCCTCCAAGCCCGCTACGGAATGACGCCGGTGCAGTGTTTGGAACGGTGGGGATGCTTGACTTCCAGGACGTTGGCCGCCCACTGTGTGCAGGTGCAACCGGAAGAGATCGACCTACTGCAAGCCAAAGGAGTCCGCATCGCCCATAATCCCAGCTCCAACCTGAAACTGGCCTCCGGCATAGCGCCGGTTTTGCAGTGGCTACGGCAAGGGATCCCGGTGGGGTTGGGCACCGACTCCATTTTGAGCAACAACAATCTGGACTTGTTCGAGGAAATGCGATTGGCGGTGTTTCTGCAACGGTTGACCTCGGGAGATGGGGCAGCTCTACCGGCTGAACAGGCTTTGTGGATGGCCACCCGCGGTAGTGCGGCTTGTTTGGGTTTGGAGCAGGAGATTGGCAGCTTGGAGGTCGGTAAAAAAGCGGATGTAATCCTATTGGATTTGCGGGCTCCCCATCTCTGGCCCCGCCTACAGGGATCCCTGAATAACCTGATCGCCCAGGTGGTGTATGCGGCTCACGGCAGCGATGTTTCCACCACGATTTGCGATGGGAAAATCCTCATGCACAACCGACAGGTGCTCACCCTACCTGAGGAGGAACTGCGACACCAGGTGGGATCCCAGGCTACGGATCTCTGCCGGCGTGCTGGGCTTTGACAAACAAGAGAGACTCAAGAATTTTCTTGGCCTGCAGCAAAGATCTGATCCACTCTCAGATTTAACCTTGGGAATGCCCGCGATACCAAGGGATCCTGGTTTCTGAGCAACCGGATTTGATACTCCCCTTCAACCAGCTCACAAATAGTGAGGGTGGGTTGCTTGGGATTTCCGATTAATCGTTTACCCCCCAACCCCAAATAGTCCACGATCCAATACTCTGGGATCCCTAGCCGTTCGTATTCCCCCTGTTTGAGCAGATAGTCATCCTGCCAATTTGTACTGACAACCTCGATGGCTAAAACGACAGCCTTACCTTCTACAAGGGTGGAGCGTTTACTCCAGAGCGGCTCATTCTTGAGGGCATCCTTATTCAAAACCACCACATCGGGGTTGTAGCCTGAAAGGTCGCTATCTGCGGCTTTGAGAATTGCCTGACGGGGGATCAAATAGGGCAAGGCATTGGTGTGAATGGTAACTGCCAACTGTTGTGCTAGAAATCCCGCTACCTGTTCATGGGTGCCTGTGGGCTGCATTTCCACCACGACTCCATTACGCAGCTCAAAGCGACCGTCATCAGGCACATGCTCAAAGAATGCTTCAAGTGTGAGAGGAGCAGGGACAGTCTGAACCATTGATATTGATACAACCCCCAACAGATTCCTGCATCCTCACAAAGGGGAGGACATCCCTAGCTTAGCGAGTGGATTTTTAGTGGGATCCCCGTGTACAGCTACAGTCTCTGTGGCTCTTAGGGTGCCTGTACAGACGGGGGCGGTGGATCGTTACGCAGGAAGGGCTGTACAGCCACAAACCCCAATCCAAACGACCCGATCACCAAAATGACCGCAGCAGCCAACCAAAGCACGGTGGATCCCTGGGATCCGTGGTGTTGATCCCGAACCCGCTGGTAAACACCTGTGGGATAAGCCTCGGCATAGGGATTCGGAGCGCCCATATCCTGCATTAACTCATCTAAAGAAGGAACCTGATAACCGGCGCGGGGGTAAGACTCAGCAGAGTTGGTATGGCGGGGGCGATCAAACCCCGGTGGAGGCACAGTGGCTTCCGTCCGGGAGGGAGCAGGCCGGCAGGGGGGATCAAAGGGGGCAGAGAAGCCGGGGTTAGATGTGTAGGGTTCCGGATAACTGTTCGACGGTAAGGGGGAGGCTCCGTTGCCCGCTTGTCGGCGTTTAAGGCGATTCAAAAAGTCGTAGGTAGGAGGAGCTTCTGGGGCACTGGGCTGGGGGGTGGGGGCGGGTTGAAAAGGTTGGGATCCACCTTCTGAACCAGCGGCGGATTGGGCGGCCTGCCCAATTTGCTGGAGACGTTTTAGGGTGTGACCCAACTGACCTTGAAATTCTTGGCTGATGCCGGCAATTTCTCCCGACAGTTGCTGATGCAAAGACCGCAGGCGCTGGTTTTCTGAGGAAAGCTGGCTCACCTGCTGGCGAGCAGCCTCCAACTCTTCAGCAACTTGCTGGTACATCTGAAGGGGAACCACCCCTGGCCCGGTTTCCATGGCAGAAGGGGAACGATAGCCATGACGAGGCAAACTGCTGAGGTTGCCATTGCCATTGCCATTGCGTGCGCCTGGGGATCCCCGAAAATCGTACTGCATAGGTGGGATATCGACTCCGATAGATTGGGGGTCTAGGGTGGGCTGTCACAGGGATCCCTGACAGACGAAGCTGTGGGAACTTCCCAAGGATAGTGCTGATTAGGGCTAAACCATCATACTCAGCACTAGGGTTAGTGTTAAGCAGCGATTGCTACCCCAAGCATACCGCCTAGCTCTACAGATGGGTGGCTTCTTTCAGCAATTTTTTCCACCCACAAGCGCCACTTCCCGATTACCCGGAAGAACCAGGGATCCCTTGGGGCTTAGCGCAACTGATGTTTTACGAATGTTTCACGAATACCCCCCCACCAAATCAGGGGATCCTTCAGAACCAGGGGATTCCCGCAGTAGGCGCTCCAGATCTTGCCGCAGCGGTGGTTCCAATTGCTCCAGCTCATTGACGAAGTCTCTCACCCCTTGAAACTGGCGGTAGACGGAGGCAAAGCGGACATAGGCGACTTCGCTCAAATTCTGCAGCCGATCCAGCACCATTTCGCCGATGCGCAGAGTTGTAACTTCCTGAACATCTTCCAGTTGCAGTTTTTCTTCGATTTCGTTGACCAGCTCTTCCATCTGCTTAACGCTGACCTGAGTTTTTTGACAGGCCCGCATCACCCCTTGCAGAATCTTGCTGCGATTAAAGCTTTCACGGGATCCATCCCGTTTGATCACCATGATCGGTACAAATTCGATGCGCTCGTAGGTGGTGAAGCGGTAGCCACAGGACATGCATTCTCGTCGCCGCCGTACACTTTGGCCAGCTTCTGCCGAACGAGACTCCAGAACTCGGATCTCTTGTTTGCTACAGCGGGGACATTTCATGGCTGGCGATCCTCAAACAAACTGACAGGTCAAGAGGGGGAAGGTGTTCCGATCTTATCGGACGGACTGCGCAGAGGAAGGACTCTGTTGGTCGGATGTCGGTTGTAGGTGCTCCCACCAAGCCGTGGCTTGAGCTTGGATTTGAGAAATCAGCTCTGGTTTCATCCGCTCCAGATGAGCCAGTACCAACCCCATCCTGCCCAAAGATGCCAAGCGAGGGCGATGACGCAACAGGAAATCCCAATAAAAAGTATTAAAGGGACAAGCCTGTGCGCCCACCTTTTCGCTGTGATTGTAGCGGCAATTGCGACAATAGTCGCTCATCTTGTGAATGTACTGAGCAGAAGCAGCGTAGGGTTTGCTGGCCAACATGCCACCATCGGCGAACAGACCCATGCCGATCACATTCGTCTGCATCACCCAGTCGTAGCTGTCGATAAAAACATCGTGAAACCACGCCTCGACTGCTTGGGGTTGGATACCACTAATCAGGGCAAAATTACTGAGGATCATCAGCCGTTGAATGTGGTGGGCGTAGCCGTGGCGATGGATTTGCTGCAGGGTTTGCCGCAGGCAGTTGAGGTCGGTGTCGGTGGTCCAGAAGAAGTCCGGTAAAGGGTGGGTGTGGTTAAAAAAGTTCTGTTGACTGTACCCCGTGGGCATGAGGTACTCGTAGAGGCCGCGCATGTACTCTCGCCATCCCAGGATTTGCCGGATGAACCCCTCCGCCGAGGCGATCGGGATCCCGCCCTGGTGATAGGCGGCTTCGGCGGCGGCGACAACCTCGTGGGGGGTGAGCAAGCCCAAGTTCAGGTAGGGGGAGAGCAGGGAATGATAAAGAAAGTCTTCGCCGGTTTGCATGGCATCTTGCCAGGGGCCAAAGTGGGGCAGTCTTGCCTTGATAAAATGCTCCAGAACTTGTAGAGCTTGACTACGAGTTACCGCCCAACCAAACCCGGCCAGGGATCCAAAGTGCTGTCCGTAGTGTTGCTTGACCTTATGGATAACCGCTTGGGTGAGGGCATCGGGGAGGAAGTGGAGGGGAGTGGGGTAGCGGATCCCGGCTTTGGGGGGTTTGCGGTTTTCACGGTCGTAGTTCCAGCGTCCGCCTAGGGGCTTGGAACCGTCCATCAGCACCCGGAAGCGTTTGCGTCCTTCCCGATAAAAGTCTTCCATGAGCAGCCGTTTGCGCTTGGCAGCCCAGTTGATAAAGTCGCGGCTTGTCCAGAGAAAGTGGTTATTCTCTATCTGCAAAATCGGACAGGGAAGTTGGGATCCCAGCTTGTCCACTTCAGACCGGAACGGCAAATCGGCGGGCTGCATGAGACGAATCTGTTGCAATTGATGCTGCTGGGCCCAGGCTTGCAGGGGTTCGGCAAAGCCATCTGATTCCACATAGGTGACGGGGTAGCCCTGGTTTTGGAGCTCTTGGGCGAAGTGGCGCATGGCCGACCAAACCAGCACCAATTTTTGCTGATGATAGTTGCGGCGGTTGGCCCAGTCTGAGGACTCGATCAAGATTACCGGGATCCGCTCCGGCACTGAAGCAGCTAAAGAGGCCAGAGCTGCCTGTTGGGGGTGTAGCTGATCGCCGAGGATCCAAACGCCAATAGAGCCAGGGGGGGAAGGTGTCATGGGATCCGCTGCAATGCAATAGGTTGAGTCTAGCGGTTCACGCTGCTTCAATCTGCTCAACTCGAAAGGACTCCGTCCCGCTGTCGCGTAAGCGTTGCGTAGCAACCATGGGAACGGGTGAGACAATGGCTCTGGCTTTGCTAGGCAACCCATGTGAGCAACCCATGCGTACACGAGGAGAAGGGCTGCAGGTTGGTGGGATCCCTTCGGGTCTGTTGGCCCTGTTGGCCGGGCTATCTGTGATCCTGCTGGTGATTTGGAATCTGACCGATCCGCTCCCCCCAGCTTGGGATGAGGCTCAACATCTGTTGCAGGCGCAAGCTTTTGGATCTCATGTCGGTCGTTTCCGCTGGGATCCCCTTTGGTGGCAGCAGTTTTTACACCTGAACCAGCGCTACCCGCCCTTGACCTATTGGCTGGGGATCCCGTTGGCAGCTTGGCATCCCTTCAGTCGGGCGGACGGGCAGTTGCTCAACCTGTTGGCACTGGGAATACTGGCCGGAGTGACGCAGCGAATCGGCTGGCGGGTGTATGCCTCAGCGGGGATGGGTTGGCTGGCGGCAGGGTTGCTGCTCCTGTATCCGGGGGTTACCTCCCTGGCGCATGTGTACATGTTGGAGCTGATGCTGGTGTTGGCGGTGGCGCTGGCCTTTTGGGCCATGCTGGCCTACTGGCAGGATCCCTCCTGGGGGGCGACGGTGGGGGTGGGGGCGGCGGGGGCGGCGGTGCTGCTGACCAAGTGGACGGGGATCCTGTTTTTGCTGCTCCCCTTGGCGGTGTTGGTGGGGCGAGCTTGCCTCAGAGCACTCAGGGCAAAGAGTTGGCGTCGAGGGATCCCGTTGGCCCAAGTGGTTTTGGGAATGGCGGTGACGCTGCTGCTCTGCTGGCCTTGGTATGGAGCCAATTGGCTGTTTGTGCTCAGCAACGGCTTCGGCTATGCCGACACAGCTCATTACTACATCACCTGCGCAGCGGGATCCCTTTGCTGGTGGACAACCTACCTGCGCTGGCTGCCGCAACAGATGAGTCCCTTTTTGTGTGGGTTGCCCCTGTTGGCGCTGTGGCCGTGGGGGTGGGATGCTAAGCAGGGGTTGGCAGGGATATGGAGTGAGGTTCGACAGGGATCCCGGCAGGCGGAGCTAGCGCTCTTGCTGACCTACCTTTCTGGGTATGGCCTCTACACGCTGGTGACCATCAAGGATATCCGCTTTACTCTGCCGCTGCTGCCCCTGTTGGCGGTGCTTTCAGCAGGTGGGATCCGGCGGGCCTGGGGCTGGCTCCAGGAGCGCTCCCAGACATCACTCTGGTGTCAAGGGTTGTATCAAGCTTGGCCCTGGCTTGGGCTAGGCTTGGGATCCCTGGCTTTGTGGAGCTTTGGGCAACCCTTGACGCCGGGGGTTGCTCCCTTGTGGGCGGGGATCCAAATGCAATGGCAAGGACAGCACCCTGAGCAAGAGCTGACCGATTGGATCGGATATTTGGTACAGCCCCACTTGACCACCACCCTAGGGGTTATCCCCAACACAGAAGGGATTTCCTCAGAAACCCTGACCTATTTGGCTGCTCTGCACCAGTGGCCCCTCACCTTCCGGGCCGCCGGACAAACCCCCTGGCCAGAACTGGAGCTGTCGCTGCTGGATGGGTTTATCGATGCCGAAGGGGAGATGGGCATTGTCGGCCCTTATGAGGCGGCAAAAGAGCAGATTCGGCAAAGCTTGCAAACCGGCTCCCAGTGGCGTGTGGATCTGCCCGTACATCTCCCTGCGGTGGGTCGTTTGCAAACCTACTATCCCCAACAGCCACGGGTCACGGTTCAAAATAGCCCGGTTGAGGTTGCTGAGGTGGTGTTGGATCGGATCACGCCGATCCCGGATCTGGGGATCCCGGCTTGGAAGCTGCACTGGCAAGGCCCGGCTAGGGATTTGGCGCAAACTCTGGTTTGGGCCGACTTAGAAGATGAACAAGGGCAGATTGTGGCTGAGCGAGCTTGGGTTTTGGGTCAGAACCGCCTGCAACTGAATCAGACGGGCCACTGGATTGTAGAAGAGATCTTGGCCTTGCCCCCGACAGACTTGCCTGAGCTAGAGGGAGACAAAATTTCCGGGATCCTCCACCTCAACTGGCACCCCCCCCAAGGGATCCAACAATCCCTAAGCCTACCCTGGACAGCCTCTCCAGCCTTCTTATCCACCCCTCCCCCAAAGGGATCCCTACTTTGGGCTGATCCCTTGTTCCTTCTTCAACAAGCAGCACACGCCGCAGCAGTGGGGAACTTGGAGGGGTTATCCCTTTACCTCAATGCTTGGACAACTCTGCAATATCCAACGTTTCTAACGGATCCGGATCGTGCCCTGACCCGCCAGTTATTAGAGGGAGCAGGGCAACGGGCCGCTGAGCGAGGGGATTTAGCGCAGCAAATTCAAAGCCATTACCAACAGGGGTTGATGTTGGTAGCGCTTCTACAACCGCACTCCGCCCAGACTCATTTTCAACAGATTGTGGAGTTGGATCCCGCAGATGACTGGGCACGCGCTTATTTGGCGTTTTTGCGGGTATTCTTCACTCATACTCTTGACGGCTGGGGAGAATGGCGAGCAGAGTTGGGGTATTTGGTGCGACCTTTTTGTCAAGAGGAAGAACGGGATCCCGTTTTGGCTCAGGTTTGCTCTGTTTTTTGATCCGATATTTTTTGGTCTAGTAAATCTAAGGGCATTTGATCCACCTGTGAAAGCAGAAAATCAGCAAAGGCTTTGGCCACCACCGAAAGATGTTTAGAACGCAAATAAACCAAGTACCAAGAGCCATAAATGGGAAACTCCTCCACATCTAAAATTGCCAAATGGTGTTGCCAGCCCCCAAGCGCTAAGACATGCTGAGATAAGACAGAAATGCCCAAGCCACCGACAATAGCCTGACGAATCGCTTCGCTGCTGCCCAGTTCCATGCGGATATTCAGGGTCAGGTTGTGTTTATCAAACAGTCGTTGCACTGCCATTCGGGTGCCGGATCCGGGTTCACGGGCCAAAAACGGTTCTTGGGCAATGCGCTCTAAGGGGATCCTCTTCTCTCCCACCAGCGGATGATGAATGGGAGCCATCACCACCAAGGGATTTTCCAGAAACGGACGTGCCACAACATCCAGATCTTCCGGTGGCAACCCCATCACGTAAAGATCGTCCATATTGTGGGCGATGCGATCCAAAACTTGCTGGCGATTAATTACCTTAAGTGCCACGTCGATGCCAGGATACTGCTGGCAAAACGGCCCTAACAAACGTGGAATGAAGTACTTGGCGGTGGTAACGACCCCGATGCTGAGGCGCCCTTGCTTCAGCCCCTTGAGATCCGCAAGGGTCATCTCAAATTGATCCAGCTGCTCAAAAATCTTGCCACAGGTTTGGTGTAGGGCTTGTCCAGCCTCAGTTAGGTAGAGCCGCTTGCCCACCTGCTCAAACAGAGGTAGCCCTACCGCCTTACTCAGTTGCTTGATCTGCATCGAGATGGTGGGCTGGGTCAGATAAAGTTCTTCGGCAGCACGGGTAAAGCTGAGGTGACGGGCAGCTACCTCGAAGATTTGCAGTTGATGTAGGGTAATGGCCTTCATCAGGAATCAGAGAATGTCTAGGCTTCGCTAATGTAGCATAGATTGAAATCTATGTTTTGATCCATATCTTCATCTTCCTGTTTCGAGGGGGCAAAAATATATATGAAATTATAGTTATATAATCTATATAGAAAGTCTTGGAATCCCGCATGTCCCAGTCTCAGGATCCCCGACGAGGGGTAGGTCGTCTTACCGCCTATTTCATCAACTCTCAGCTCACAGTCCTGATTATCGTAGCCATTGCTGCGTTTGGCCTGCTGGCGGCCCTACTCACGCCCGAAGAGGAAAATCCGCAAATTGTTGTCCCTGTGGCGGATGTGGCTTTGCAGTATCCAGGTGCCAGTGCTGCGGTGGTGGAGAACACCTTGGTCAATCCAGTGGAAGCCAAACTGCGGGAGTTGACGGGTATTGAGCATATTTACTCGGTGGCGCAGGCGTCCGGTGGCCTGATCACGGTGCAATATCGTGTAGGCGAAAACTGGGAAGACAGTTTGTTCAAGCTGCAGAATCAGCTGTTTAACCATCCAGAACTGTTTCCGCCCGGATCCAGTTATCAGGTGCAGCCGGTGATTGTGGATGATGTGCCAATTGTTACCTTAACCTTGACGGGGGCTGACTACAGCGATAACCAATTGCGTCGGGTGGGAGAACGGCTACTGGAGGATCTGCGCCGGATCCCAAATACGTCCAACTTGACGATTGTGGGCGGACACCCCCGTACCATTCGAGTTGATTTGAATCCAGAACGACTGGCCAGTTACGGGCTCGCACCGACCCAGATTGCCCAGCGCATCGCAGCGGAAAACCTGAAATTGCCCGCCGGAGACTTGACGGTGGGATCCCAGCGGTTACAGGTAGAAGGGGGGCATCGGCTGGGTTCGGCGGCAGATGTGGCTGCGATTCAGCTCAAGCCGGATGTCTATCTAGAAGATGTGGCGGTGGTTCGGGATGATTTTGCCGAGCGTACCCAGTTCACGCGCATTCACTTTCGCACCGATGAACCGATTACCGATCCCAACCCGGATCCCCGCCGGCGGGCTACAGGGGACTGGATCCGTCAACCGGCTATCACGATTGGCATCGCCAAAAAACCGGGTACCAATGCAGTGACGGTGGCGCAGCAGATTTTCCAACGGGTAGAGGAATTGCGACCGCAGTTACCCCCTGGGATCCAGATCGCCGTCACCCGTAATGATGGACGGACTGCAGCTAAGGCCGTTGGGGATTTGTATACCAGCTTGGTTCAGGCCATTGGTATTGTGGTGGCCTTGCTGCTGCTGTTTTTGGGTTGGCGGGAAGCAAGCATTGTCGCCTTTGTCATCCCCCTCACCTTGGCCGGAACGCTGGGGGTTGGGTGGATCGCCGGACAAACCATTAACCGCATTACCCTCTTCGCCCTGATCCTGGCCTTGGGAACCTTGGTGGACGATGCGATCGCGGTCACAGAAAACATTCATCGCCGTTTTGACTTGCGCCCGGGCATGGATTTTCGCCAGAAAACCGAAGAGGCGATTGCAGCCGTAGCGGAGTTGGGCACCCCGATCATCCTTTCCACCGTTACCGTGATTCTGGCTTTTCTGCCGATGCGCTTTGTTACAGGCATGATGGGGCCCTACATGGGGCCGATCCCTTTTAATGTGCCGGTTGCCATGGTGATCAGCACAACCCTGGCACTGACGGTCACCCCCTTCTTGGCATTGCGTTGGATCCAGCTCAAACCCCACACTCAAGCTGCTCAACCTGCCCTGGAAGAGACACGGCTGTATCGGCTGTATCGGCGGATCCTGCAACCGTTGTTGGAGTCAAGATCTCGGCGACGCTGGCTTTCTTGGGTCGTGACGGGATTGTTGCTGGCCAGTTTTCTCTTGCCTTTGACCCAGGTGGTCAAGTTTCGCATGTTACCCAAAGCCGACAAAGATACTTTCTTGGTGCAACTGGATATGCCCCGTGGAGCCGATTTGGTAGCTACCGACCAAGTTGTGCAGGCGTTGGAACAGGTGCTGCAAAGGGATCCCGATGTTGCCAGCTTTGAAAGCTATGTGGGGCTGGGATCCCCAATAGATTTTAATGGCCTGTTGCGGGGGGGCTCCGGACGGGGTGGAGAGGATGTGGCGGATATTCGCCTGCACCTGAGCAAACCTGAATCTCGCTCGCTTGATTCGGAACAGATTGTGTTGCGGCTGCGGCCAAAGTTGCAAGCGGTGGCAGCAACTCACAATGCCATTGTCAAATTGGTGGAAGATCCGCCGGGGCCGCCGGTACGCTCAACCCTGCTAGCGGAAGTGTACGGCCCCAACTATGTCCAGGTGCGGCAGTTGGCCAAACGAGTCCGACAGATCTTTGCAGAAACAGCGGGCGTGGTTGATATCGATGATTCGGTGAAAAACCCTTTGCCCCAACTGACGTTAACGGTGGATCGAGAGCGGGTGAACCGGGCGGGGCTAACCACGGCGGATGTGGCACAAACGTTGAACTTAGCCCTGAGCGGCTCTACCGTCAGTATTTTGCAGCTGCCGGGAGAACTGACTCCGATGGGTATCCATCTGCGCTTGGCAGAGTCTGCCCGCCAGAGCATTGAGGATCTGAGCCGCATTCAACTGCCCACCCCATCGGGCTCTTTGGTGCCGCTGACGGAGCTGGTGCAATGGACCCCTACCGTTGCCGATGAACCGATTTTCCATAAAGATCAACGCCCGGTTGCTTATGTGATGGGGGAAATGGCGGATCGTTCTTCTGTGTACGCAGTCATCGATCAATGGCTTCGTGTTTGGCGGGATCCCCTACCCTCTGGTTACTGGATTCAGTGGGATGGAGAGTGGAAACTAACGTTGGATGTGTTTCGAGATTTGGGCTTAGCCATGTTGGTGGCGGTGTTGTTGATCTACCTGATTTTGGTGGGTCAGTTCCGCAGTTTTAAGATCCCGTTGATCATCTTGGGTAGCATTCCCTTAGCTTTGATTGGTATCCTTCTCGGTTTCAGCTTGAATGGGGTTTATTTTAGTGCTACCGCCATGATTGGGGTGATTGCTCTGGCGGGAATTGTGGTACGCAATGCCATTGTTTTATTGGAGTTTATTGGCGAGCAACGAGCGGTTGGTGTGAGTTTAGAGGAGGCCATTTTCGCTGCAGGAGCGGTTCGATTTCGCCCCATTTTGCTGACCAGTATCACCACGATGTTGGGCACCGTGCCGATTTTATCGGATCCGGTTTGGTCGGGATTGGCCTGGACCTTACTCAGTGGCATGTTGACGTCGTCAGCGCTGACGTTGGTAATTATCCCAATCTGGTATTACGGGGATCAGAAGCAGTCTTTGGGGCCTGAATCTACAACAGCCCCGGATGCAGCCAGTTTACCTACCTAGTGAGGATTCTTTTTTCAGTAAATCAGTAGGAAATAGGAAATTTGCAAGTGAAGAACAGCCATGACAGTTACTAGAGTTGCCACAATTAGCCGCTGGGTCTTGTTGTTGCTGGTGTGTTGGATATTGGGGACGCGGCTTGTGGCTGCCTCTACCGCCCGATAACCTTCACACCAAAATCGTCCTTGCTCGCTTTCAACAAAATGCCGATTTGATCGGATTTTGGGCTCAGGAGCTGCTCAATGGGCAGCCAGGAACTCACTCCTATCGCCGCATCAATGTTGAAGCCACCTGTCTGGTTTGTCACGGGGCCAAGGGATCCCGCCCCGACTTTATCCTCAAGAACGATCCGCAGGATTTGGCCTACGACTTCAAAGGGTGTAGAAGAGGACTCTGGTTAAATAAAGGTGCTACGCACCGCTAACCCAAAGGTGCCGTAAGTATTTCTACTATTTTTCCGGCTGTTCAGAGGGGCGAGAATGCTTGTGGGATATCTGATCGGGGAACGACTGGGATTTTGGTAAGGAATGCAAAGAAAACGCTAAAAACTGTCACGAGATCCCTCGAAAAAGCTTTGTAGATGGGGATATCCTGAAACTAGGCAGCGACAGATATCCAGTCTAAAGCTCAGCCGTGGCTCACCAATCGGGTAGCCGCTGGGCCTGAAGGTCAACATGGAAAGGCGGTCTTTTCTTCAAAAATTGCTCCTGGTTGCTGCCAGTCTTGGTGTGCCCCCAGGCTGGATGGCGTGGCAGTCTGAGCGCTACGGGCAAGCTTTGGCGGCCAATTCCCGCAAACTGGCGCTGCTGATCGGCATTAACCGCTATCCCGGTGAGGGATCCCTGTTGCAGGGGTGCCTGATGGATGTGGAGTTGCAACGGGAGTTGCTTCTGCATCGCTTCGGTTTTGCCCCACCCGAAATCCTCACCCTGACGGATGGAGCCGCTACCTTGAGTGGGATCCAGTCTGCCTTTGCTGAGCATCTGGGAGGCCAAAGTCGGACTGCCGAAACCGTTGTCGTGCATTTTAGCGGTCATGGGCAGTGGTTAGCGGGATCCGACCATCGTTGGCAACCGGCGCTGTTGCTGTCAGGATCAGAAGCCTCGACCGGGATGCCAGCGATCCCTTTAGAACACTTTTTCCATCTGCTAGAAGGGTTGGGGACGGCCCAGCTCACCACCCTACTGGACTGTGGCTTTACCCATACTGCTCCCTCGGTGCGCGGTAACTGGCAACTGCGGGCTCGTCCGGTGGCAGCTGTGAAGGGATCCGGATCCTCCCCTTCAGCTCATCCATCTATCGGCAGTGTTCCAGAGCCGCAGCGGGTTTGGCCTGCTCCCCCCAAGGGCCTGCTGATTACCGCCACGACTCCTCAAGATTTGGCGGCTGAGGCCAGTTGGCCCGGATTCTATGCTGGAGTGCTGACTTATCTGCTCACCCAGTACCTTTGGGAAACCACACCTGCCACTCGGCTGGCAGTGGCCTTTAATCAGGTGTCCAGTCGGCGGGAACTGGGTATGTTTGCCTGTCAGCGGCCCACTTTAGAAGGCAAAGAAACGGCTCGGCGCATTCCCCCCTACTTTCTCAACCTGACTCAGTCTGGGGTGAGTGGGGTGATTCAAGACGTGAAAGGCAACCGGGCGCAAGTGTGGTTGGGCGGGATCCCACCGGCGGCATTGTGCGGTCTGCAACCGGGCACACTGTTAACCCCTATTTCTGCCGATGTTTCTCAGGAAGCAGCGAAGACACCGACCCCGCTAGTGCTTCGGTCTCGGAGCGGCTTGTTGGCTCAGGTGCAGCTTTCTACCCCCGAAGGGCAGTTTCCTCCTGTGGGCACCCCTTTGCGGGAAAACCTGCGCGCCATTTCCAACAACCTCAAGCTCTTGGTGGGCCTGGAAGACAACCTGGGCCGCATCGAAAAGGTGGACATCACCAATGCCATTGCCAGTTTTAGCTGGATGGAAACCGCCAACCCCCACGAACGGCAGGTGGATTGCTTGTTGGGCCGCATTACCCCGGAAATGGCCGCCGCTTTTCAGGCGGATACTCTGCCCAAACCCCTGCAGGTGAATAGTTATAGCCTCTTCTGGCCCGGGCGAGAATTGCTCCTGGATTCCTGTGGGCCGGTGGGGGAAGCTGCAGCCGTGGCGGTACAACGGTTGGTTCCCCGTCTTGCCCATTTGCTAGCTGCCAAACGGTTACGAACCACCCTCAATGCTGCCAGTTCTCCCTTGGCGGTTGTGGCAGAGTTAGCATCCAAAGACAAAGCCCCCTCTTTGGCCGCACGCTTTACTCAGGCGGTGACCTCTACCCCCGTTGAACTGGGGATGCAACGCTTTATGCGGGGGGATCCCTTGCGCTTAACGCTGCGCAACAACGGTGAGCAAGATCTGTTCGGCTATGTGTTGATGACAGACCCGACCGGGCAACTGCACCTGTTGGCCCCAATGCCACAAGATAACTTCACCCTGCCGCTGCGCCTGGAAGCCCAAAACACCTTGGTTTTGCCCCGTTTACCCGAAACTGAGGGTGAGTTGCGTACCACCCCAGGCAGCTCGGATTTGTTAACCTGTAACCCCCAGGGGCTGACAGAGTTGTTGTTTGTGGCCAGCACTCGCCCTCTACAGGCCAGCCTGGAAGCGCTCAAAAGCATGGCTCGCAAACTGGGGGTAACCCGTTCGCCGATGTTGCTCAATGGGCCGTTGGAATGGACGCACATCTTGATGGAGGAGTTGACCACCCGCGCGGCTGAGTCTCTTGGCTCCGGTGATCCTGACCTGTGGTGGTTGGATCCCGCCCAATCCCTGACCCTCTCCCTCACCTATACGTTGGTGTGATTTGGGGTAGAGTTCCTTGCGCTTGCCCCTAGCTCAACAGCAGGGCAAACAGGCCACAAAGGGCAATCCCATCGAAGACGCCTGCCCCGCCAATACTGAGAATGCCGGAACAATTTCGCCGCAACACCTCCGGCAAATGCAACAAGTCTGCTCCGATCACGGTTCCCAAGACGCCACCGGCAAAGGCGACAGCTGGAGCTTCCTCCCCCGCGATCAAAAAAGCCGCCAACGCCGCTGTAGCAGGGGCAACCAGAGGATTCATCTGAATGCCAATCCCCGGCACCACATGGGAGGCAAAGTAGCTGACCACAGTCACCAGTGCCAAAACCGCTAGGATCAAAGCCACATTGGCCCGGCCAAATTGATATAGAGCCAAAACCACCGGGATCAATCCCCCACCCACATTCAAAGCCACTACCGTCTCCTGCGGCATTTTCACCAACGGGATCCCCCAAAACTGTCGCATCCATAGGCTGGCCAAATCCTCCACCACCGTCACTTCGCATTCCACCCGGTAGAGGGGAATATTAATCGGGCTACCGACGAGCACCGCAACCAGCAACAGTAAGGCCGCATCCCGCGAAAAGCCCAGCTTGGCCACCGCCAGCGCCACCACATCCACCGCCAACCCCAACCACAACAGAGGCAGCAGCAGCACCAGCACCACAAACAACAGCAGTGAGACAGGCAGGTAAAACATCGTCGGGATCCCTTCTGCAGCAGGCCGGTTTGTCAATAATAAAGACAAAAAGACTTAAAAAACAGAAATGCGTGGGATCCGAGACGGAAGCCCTTTAACCTCCAGCCTATCAGGATCTCTTCTTCACCGTTGCCGCATTTGCGGATCCAAGGCATCCCGTAAGCCATCCCCGACAAAATTGATGCTCAGCACTGTCAAGAAAATCATCAAACCGGGGAAAAGAGCCATGTGGGGCGCTTGTTCCAGGTAATCGCGGGCATCATAAAGGAGCCTCCCCCAAGTGGGCACATCCGGCGGGAAGCCCAGCCCCAAAAAACTCAGGGTGGACTCCGTGATGATCGCCGTTCCCACCGATAAGGTGGCCGCCACGATCACCGGGCTTAGCACATTCGGGAAAATATGTACCCAGATCAATCGATGTGCTGGAGCCCCAATCGCCCGCCCCGCCAAGACAAAATCCATCTCCCGCACACTTAAGAAACTGGCCCGTACCAGCCGCGCCACCGACATCCAGTTCAGGCTACCGATCACCAGCACCATCAGCATGAAAATCCCGGTTTCCGGCCCCGCCAACCGTCGCAAGGTTTCCCGGAACAGAAAGATCACCATCAACAACACCGGCAACTGCGGCAGCGACAAAAACAAATCCGTAAAGCGCATCAGGGCCACATCCAACCAGCCCCCATAAAAGCCCGATATCGCCCCGATCAAGGTACCCACGCTGATCGCCACCAACATCGAGGTCATACCCACCGACAGCGACACTCGCCCCCCCCGCAGCACCCGCGCCAAGACATCTTGCCCGAGATCATTGGTGCCAAACGGATGAGCCCAACTGGGGGGCATTTGGGCACGGGAGAAATCGATCTGGCTGTGGGAGGCAGTATAAACCAGCGGGCCAAACACACAGGCTAAAACGATAACAACCAGGGTTGCGGCCCCAAACAGGGCCAACTTATCCCGCCGAAAGCGTCGCCAAGCATCCCCCCACAACGTACGCGGTGGACGTTCTGGTTGGGCAGCTTGGGAAGGAGCAGGGATAGAAGCCGACATATCCAGAATCTCTCATCCAAAAGTTCAAAGCGTCACAACGAACCCAGCGATCCGAAAGCAATCTAATCCAGCCATGAAGTCCGGGATCCGGATCCCTGAAATTAGCGAAATTAGCGTGGATATTAGTGCGTATATTGCACCCGTGGATCCAGAATGCCGTAGAGGATATCTGCCACCAAGTTAAAAATCACGATCAGAATGGCATAGATAAAAGTAATCGCCATCACCACCGGTGTATCCCCCCGAAAGATGGAATCCACCAACAGCGCACCGATACCCGGCACCCGAAAAATCTGTTCCGTCACCAACGCCCCGGTAAACACGGTGGGAATATCCAAAGCCACCAGCGTCACCACCGGAATCAGAGCATTGCGCAAAATATGCCGATTCACCACCACAAAGTTCCGCAACCCCTTAGCCCTGGCGGTACGCACATAATCCCGGTTCATTTGCTCCAGCATCGAGGCCCGCACAAAGCGCATCAGCACTGCCGCCTGAAACAACACCAAAACCATCACCGGCATAATTGACTGCCGCACCTGGGCCACAAAACTGGCCCAATCAGTAACCCGCAGGGTGCTGTTGTAGATAAACGGGAACCAGCGCAGTTGCACACTGAAGATAATGATGAACAAAATGCCAGTAAAAAACGTGGGCAAAGAAAACCCGACAAAGGCCAAGGTCGTCACCACCTGATCAAAAAAAGTGTAGCGCTTCAATGCGGAGATCACCCCCAAAGGCACTGCCAGCAAGGCAGCCAAGAGGTAAGCCGTACCGACAACCCAAAGAGTGGTGGGCAACCGCTGCAAAATCAAGTTCACCACCGGGCTCCGGCTATTAAAAGAAAAACCCATATCCCCGCGCAGGAAGGCCCACAGCCATTTCACATAACGGATGTAAATCGGTTGATCCAGCCCCAAAGAGCGGCGAATGTTCTCCCGTACTTCGGCAGTAATGGCGGGATTGGTGGCAAATTCTGCCATCGGATCACCAGGGGCCAAGGCGAGAATGGCGAAAACCACAATGCTAATGGCCAACAAGGTGGGGATGGAGATGAACAGACGGTTAATCAGATAGCGAGTCATGGGATCCGTAAAACCGGTAGGTCAGGAGAGGGGCAAAAGCACCGCCATCATAGTTCAGGTCGTTGATCCAAACCGTTAAAGAAAAACATCTGGGGTTATCGGCAAAAACCAGAAAAACCGAGCAGTTGACAAAAGGTTTACAAAAGAGAAAAAAGGCAAGGGATCCCGTTGATGGCCGACGGAGGCAAGGGATCCCTTGGGTGCTCTCAGGGCTGATTGCCCTGGGATTAAGACTTACGAGTCCAATCTTTGATATTCCAAGGTTCCAGATCCCAAGGGGTGAGGTCGATCCCTTCGATGCTGTTGGCAGCAGCTGCGGGACTAGCTCGGTCAATCAGCGGGATCACCGCCACATCCTCCACCGTCAGGAAGTTGTTCATCTTCTTGACCTGTTCATCCCGTGCATCTGGATCGGTCATCGCCACCAGTTCCGCATACATGGCGTCGTAGGCGGGGTTGCAGTAGCGAGAATCGTTGGCACTCGACCAGTTGTTTTCCTTTTGGGCGATCTCTTCGCAGATGTAACGGCGCATGTAACCGGTGGGATCCGGGTTGTCATTGCCGGTGGTGTACATCTGCAAATCGGCGTAGAAGTGACCGAGGTTGTCGGGGTTGTTGGGCTCACTGTCAAAGAAGATGCTGGCATCAATACTCTTCAGCTCCAGGTCAATGCCAATCTTGCCCAAGTCTTGCTTGATGATCTCCTGAGTTTTCTGGCGCACCGGATTGACGGAGGTTTGAAACACCATGCGCATTTCCACCCCATCTTTGTCGCGGATGCCGTTGTTGTTGCTGTCCACCCAACCGGCTTCATCCAGCAGCTTGGCCGCCTCTTCTAGGTTAAATTCCCAAGGAGCATTGGCCCGCAGGTTCTCCGGCGAGAGCACATAGTCGTTGGTGGGAGTCCCGGCCACACCGTAGAGTTGATCGGCAATGGTTTGACGATCCATCGCTAGACTCAGGGCCTTGCGCACATTTAAATCCGTCAAGAACGGATGCGGCACATCCTTGTGGGAGCGCTGCCCATCTCGCTCCACGTTCGGATCCGAGAAATTGATGACGATCCGCTCCATGTTAGGGCCAGGCTTGGGCACAATTCGACCAATGCCAGTCGCTTCCAACTGGGTCAGCACGGCTGCTTCCACTTGGGTGTTCCAGGCGTAGTCAGCATCCCCGGTTTGCAGCACCGCCCGAGCTGCCGATGTGGCATCCCCGCCACCTTTGAGTTCCACCCGCTTAAAGAAGGGTTTGCCTTCTTCGCGAAAGTTCTCGTTGGCCACGTAGACGATCACATCCCCCGGTTTCACATCTTCGGTGATGTAGGGCCCAGTACCAATCGGGGCCAGGTTGGCAGGCGCTTCACGGGAATTGGGTCCGTTGTAGGTTTCAAAAATATGCTTGGGAATGATCATGCCATTGGTCCCCACAAAAGGCACAAACCAAGCCACCGTCGGCTCTTTGAAGGTGATTTTCACTGTGGTGGGATCCAAAGCCTCTACGGATGCAATATCGGTATAGTATTCAGAGGTAATGGCTCCGACTTCCGGGTTGGAGATGTATTCGTAGGTGAAGACCACATCATCGGCAGTAAAGGGTTCGCCATCGGCCCAGGTAACCCCACTCTTGAGCTTCCAGGTAACCGAACTTAAGTCTTCTGCAACACCGCCATTTTCAATACTGGGAATTTCGGCAGCCAGAAAAGGCACCATTTCCCCACGGGCATCGAAGCTGGCCAAGGGTTCGTATACCAAGCGGCTGGCCTCAAAATCTTTGGTACCAGTGGAAAGATGAGGATTCAACAGGGTTGGGGCTTGCCAGTAGAGCAACCGCAATGTGTCATCCGCTTGGGCTTGGGCTGGCACCCAATGGTGGACGAGCAAACCACCCACTACAAACAGTGGGATCAACAAAAGCCGCAGCTTGACCAGCTGCATCTTCAGACGTTTAAAAGACATCTATGCTTACCTCTTGTTAAGCGACAACCAAATCAGGGGATTGAGACTACGACAACCGAATCATCCCAGCAGATTTGAGACCTTGACTGGTGAAGAGCCAGGTGAAGTTCCCGCCTTGCAGCCCAATTGAGTTCGGCCTTATTGGATGCTCGCCCCAGTCCACAACCCCTTCAAGTTCCCATCGAAACACGGTAGCAGCTGGGTTCGATTTTTCTGTAATTCGTTACACAGTATGACAAATCTTAGGCGGGCTCCGGGGCGCAGCTTCTTTCCCTCTTAAGATTTTTCTGTCAACAAATCGTAGAGATGGGTTGATTTTTCCTTGCAGGTGTGGCATGCCAGCTTTTGTAGATCAAGAATTTTGTGTGCCTGCCTATACGGCTTGCCTTTCTGGCCGTGTGTTAAGGTTCTTCCCATTGCTCATTTCCGGTTAGGGTCGGAATCTGTGTTGCAACTTTTGCCAAAATTGAGGTCAGTCGGAGGGTGAACTTAGTTTATGTCTGAATCATTCAGGATTGACTGGCTTTTTCTGAGATGATCCACTTAAAAAACTTAAAAGAATCTGTATAGCAGGGATCCCGATGGCATGGCGCGATTGTTAGAAGTACGGCGGCTGGAGACACGGTTTTATACCCAAGATGGGGTGGTACATGCCGTCAATGGCCCCAGCTTTCATGTTGACGAAGGGGAAACCCTTGGCATTGTCGGGGAATCTGGCTCCGGCAAAAGCATCAGTATGCTCTCGGTCATGCGCTTGATCCCCACGCCTCCCGGCAAAATTACAGGGGGTGAAGTGCTGTTTGCGGGCCAAGACCTGCTCAAGTTGAAAGAATCGGAAATGCGGCGCATTCGGGGCAACCGAATCGCCATGATCTTTCAGGATCCCATGACCTCCTTGAACCCTGTCCTACGGGTGAGCCGGCAAATTACCGAATCCTTGCAGTTACACCTGGGCATGAGCGCCGATCAAGCACGGCAACGGGCCATTGAATTGTTACGAATGGTCGGGATCCCGGCAGCAGCCGAACGGGTGGACAACTACCCCCACCAGTTTTCGGGCGGGATGCGGCAGCGGGTGATGATCGCCATGGGCTTGTCCTGCCGCCCGCAGTTGTTGATTGCCGATGAACCGACCACCGCTTTGGATGTGACGATCCAGGCCCAGATCGTGGAGCTGATCAAAGCGCTGCGGGATGAGATTGGCATGGCGATCATTTGGATTACTCACGATTTGGCCTTCTTGGCCGGTATTGCCGATCGGATCTTGGTCATGTACGGGGGCCAGATTATGGAGGAAGCCCCCCTGCATCAGCTTTACAAAAATCCCCGCCACCCCTACACCATCGGCCTATTGCAGAGCATTCCGCGCCTGGATGAACGTCGTCACGAGAAGCTGCAACCTATTGAAGGCATGCCGCCGGATTTGGTCAATTATCCGCAGGGGTGTCCGTTTGCGGCCCGCTGTCGTTTTGTGATTGACCGTTGCTGGAGCGAAGATCCAGAGCTAGAGCCGGTTGGCCCTGCTCATAAGGTGGCCTGCTGGGTGAAACCGGAGGGGAAAGAGCACCTTTTGTCCGCTGCCATGGCTAACGAGGAGAGCGGATCGTTGGGGAGGACAGTCAATGGTTAACTCCACTTCTTTTCCCAGTGGGGGAAGCCCCTCTGTCAATGTCAGTAACCCCACCTCACCTCCCTCCAGTCCAGCGACGCTACTGCGCATCGAAAACCTGAAAATGCACTTTCCCATCCTGCGGGGGTTGATTCTGCAGCGACAGGTGGGATCCGTCAAAGCGGTGGATGGGGTAAGTTTTGAGGTGCGGCGGGGGGAAACCCTGGGCTTGGTGGGGGAATCGGGCTGCGGCAAAAGCACCACCGGGCGAGCCATTTTGCAGCTGTATCGGCCTACTGCTGGCCATGTGTATTTTGAGGGCACTGACCTGACGCAACTGCACAAAGAAGAGCTGCGCCGCATGCGCCGCCGGATGCAGATGGTGTTTCAGGATCCCTATGCCTCTTTGAATCCGCGCCAGACCGTCGGAGCGATCATCGGGGAGCCGCTGACGGTCTTTAACGTGGCCAAAGGCAAAGCCCAGCAGGATCGCGTCAAAGAACTGCTGGATGTGGTTGGCCTCAACCCCAGTTTTATCAATCGCTATCCCCATGAATTTTCAGGGGGGCAACGGCAGCGGATTGTTATTGCCCGGGCCTTGGCCTTGAACCCGGATTTTATCGTCTGTGATGAGCCAATCTCGGCTTTGGATGTATCGATTCAGGCGCAGGTGGTGAATCTATTAGAGGCGCTACAGGAGCAATTTGGTCTTACCTATTTGTTCATTGCCCATGATCTAAGCGTGGTACGCCATATTTCCGACCGGGTGGCGGTGATGTACTTGGGCAAGGTAGTAGAGCTGGCGGATCGAGATACCATCTACCAAAATCCCCTTCATCCCTACACCCAAGCCCTGCTGTCTGCCGTACCCATTCCGGATCCGGAGGTGGAGGCCAAACGGCAACGGATCATTCTCAAGGGGGATGTGCCCAGCCCCGTCAACCCGCCCAAAGGATGTCACTTCCATACCCGCTGCCCTTGGGTGACCGAGGCCTGCCGTCAGGATCCCCCCCCGGAGTTTCGGGATGTGGGTGGGGGACATTTTGTCGCCTGTCATCTGGTGAAATGAGTTGAAATTAAGGACAGACAAAGGCTCGGGACCACAAGGAGCCGGTTAAACCAGTTAAAAAAAGAGCTGAGATTGAGGGCTAAAGGATCCCGGCCACTCCCGTTTGGCGGGCAGCCTGAATGACGGCAGCAGCCACCTCAGAAACCACCCGTCCATCAAACACGGAGGGAATGATCCAGTTGCGATCCAGATCCTCAGCGGGGATCAAGGCGGCAATCGCTTCTGAAGCCGCTACACACATCTCGGTATTAATCTGCTTGGCCCGACAATCGAGTGCCCCACGAAACACCCCCGGAAAGGCCAGCACATTGTTGATTTGGTTCGGGTAATCGCTGCGTCCGGTCGCCATCACCGCCACCTGATCGCTGATCAACTCCGGTTGGATCTCTGGCACTGGGTTAGCCAAGGCGAAAACGATAGGGTCGGAGGCCATGTTCTTCACCATGTCCACCGTCAGGGCATTGGCCACACTCACCCCAATGAACACATCCGCCCCCACCAGGGCTTCCGATAGGGATCCGCTTTCTGGGACGGCGACACTGGCTTTTTCCGGTGTTAAATCGGTACGAGAGCGGCTGATGATCCCCTGTCGATCGCAGGCGAGGATGTGGGTGGCCCCTGCTCGGCGCAACAGTTGAATCACCGCAATACCGGCTGCACCCGCCCCATTCAAAACGATGCGCACCTGCTCCAGAGGCTTTTTCGCCACCTTCAAGGCGTTGAGCAACGCCGCCAACACCACAATTGCTGTCCCATGCTGGTCATCGTGAAATACCGGCAGGGTGAGGCGAGACTTCAGCTTCGACTCAATGGCAAAGCAACGGGGAGCGCTGATGTCCTCCAGATTAAAGCCGCCAAAACCAGGGGCCAGATGCACTACCGTTGCGACGATCTGCTCCACATCCTGGGTGGCCAAACACAGCGGGAAAGCATCGATATCGGCAAAGCGCTTGAACAGAGCCGCCTTCCCCTCCATCACCGGCAGGGCCGCTTCTGGGCCGATATCCCCCAACCCCAACACGGCGCTGCCGTCGGTAACAATGCCAACCGTATTGCCCTTGATAGTGTACTCGTACACAGAGGCGGGATCCGTTGCAATCTGCATGGAAACCCGACCCACCCCCGGCGTATAGGCCATCGCCAGATCGGCAGCACTCTCCAGCGGGCTTTTGCCCACCACCCGCAGCTTGCCGCCACGATGCAGTTCGAAGGTGCGATCCACCACCCGTTCCACTTTCACCCCCGGCAGGGATCCAACGGCAGCGCGAATCTGTTGGGCATGGTCATGGCTAGCAGCATCCACGCAAATTTCCCGTACCGTCTCGGAAGCAGATTGCTGGATGAGATCGATCTGGCTGAGGTTACCGCCCACATCAGCAATCGCCTGAGTCACCCGGGCTAAGGCTCCCGGTTGGTTGGGCAAGCGAATGCGGAGGGCAATGCTGTAGCTGGAGCTGGGGGTGAGTTTTGTCATAGCTCCCTATAGTAGACCAGAATCTGGATCCGGTTGCAGCGATCTCCAGAGGGATCCAACCCAAGCATACCCAGAGGTCTCTCCCCTTGAGGGCGGATTTGAAGGTGCCGTAATAGACATCCTGCGGTAGCAACACCTGATCTCCGCTGGACAGTGTTTGCAGTACCGCCAACGTAGCCGCCGAGCCGGAGGCAAACAAAGCGGCTGCAGATCCTCCTTCCAACCGAGCCAGGGCCTCTTCAAGGGCAACACGGGTGGGGTTGCTTTCGCGGGTGTAGGTGTAGTCGGGCAAGGATGCACCTGCGAGGGTTCGCAAGGGATCCCGCCAGAAGGTGGTGGAGAGGTGAATGGGCGGAATCACTGCGCCGGTGCTGGGATCCAGGTGCCGTCCGGCATGGATGGCCAGGGTTTCAAAGTGCATGGAGACCTGTCATCCGGTTTGGGGTAAGTGGGTTCGTCTTTTCGGATCCCCTTTGGGAATGGCGGCGATAAGGCGGCGGGTATAGTCCTGCTGCGGATACTGGTAGATCTGGCTGGCCGGGCCGATTTCCTCGATCCGGCCCCGATTCATCACCATGATGCGGTCGCTCATGAACTTGACCACGCTCAGATCGTGGGAAATGAACAGATAAGTGAGCCCCAGTTCCTCCTGCAGATCTTTGAGCAAATTCAACACCTGCGCCTGTACCGAGACATCTAGGGAGGAGACAGCCTCATCACAGATGATCAAGCGCGGCTCAGAGGCCAAGGCCCGAGCAATACAAATACGCTGCCGTTGTCCACCGGAGAACTGATGGGGCATGCGATTGAGGGATTCGGGATCCAACCCTACCCGCTGAAACAACTGTTCGGCCCGTTTCCGCCGCTCTGCAGAATTGGCCCCAATTCGATGGAGCCACATCGGCTCCATAACGCTTTCCCCTACCGTCATGCGCGGATCCAGAGAGGCTACTGGATCTTGAAAAATCAGTTGGATCTCCCGGCGTAACCGGCGTAAGCGTTGGGGTGGCAGGCGGAGCCACTCATCGCCGTCGTAGAGGACCTGGCCGGAACTGGCTCGGATCAGGCGCAACAAAGTCCGACCCAGCGTGGTTTTGCCGCAGCCGGATTCCCCCACCAAGCCCAGGGTTTCTCCCGGATACAGATCAAAGCTGATCCCATCCACCGCCCGCAGTTCCCCCACCTGACGACGAAACAGTCCTTGCCGCACGGCATAGTGGGTTCTTAGCTCGCGCACTTGCAGGAGAGGCTGCTGACTCTGTAATCGCTGCAGCCGCTCTTCCTCTTCTGCCGCTGTAATCTCCACCTGCCGCCACTGGTGCTCAATCGACAGGGATCCCGGTTGCTCTTGCGTCTCCTCCACCTGAAAATCCTGCAAAGTTGGCAGCCGCCGCAACCGCCGCTCCAACACCGGGCGACAGGCCAACAAACCGCGGGTATAGGGATGCCGGGGATCCCGAAACACCTGCTCGACGCTGGCTTGTTCCACCGCCTGGCCGCGATACATCACTATCACCTGATCCGCCAGCTCTGCCACCAAACTCAGGTCGTGGGTGATGAACAAAATGGCCATCTGTCGTTGCTGTTGCAGGTTGGCCAGCAGGCGCAAGATCTCCGCCTGGACGGTTACATCCAGAGCCGTGGTCGGCTCATCGGCAATCAGCAATTTGGGGTTGGAGGCGATGGCACAGGCGATGGCCACTCGCTGAATTTGCCCGCCCGAGAGTTGATGCGGGTAGCGCTCCAGCAGCTGTGGGGAAAGTTGCACCTCTTCAAAAAGCTGCACAGCTCGGGAGCGAATTTCCCCTGGGGTTAGGGACGTGTTGGCCTGCAGGGTTTCTCGCAACTGTTGGCCACAGGTATAGAGGGGGTTGAGGGCGGTACTCGGCTCCTGGAAGATCATGGCGATTTGGGATCCGCGATAGCGCCGCCGTTGCCGGGGATCCAAGGCCAGCCAATCTACACGACCCTGCGGGCCTTGAAAGTACACGTGGCCTTCCACCTGAGCTTGAGGGGGCAAAAGACCCATGAGGGTGAGGGCGGTCATGGTTTTGCCGGAGCCGGACTCCCCAACAAGGCCTAGGGTTTGGCCAGCTTGCAGTTGAAACGACAGTCCATCCACCACTGGGGATCCCCAGGACTCCGTCCCGCTGGCCCGAGCTGTACGGCTGGGCAAGAGAACCCGTAACCCTTCGACAGTCAGCAGAGCAGCCTCGGCAGCAGCAGCAGCGGTATTGGTCATGGCAACCTAAGCAACAGGAGGAGGATTGGCAGGATTATAGACCAGGGATCCCAGTTTCCTGAGTCGTTGAGGGCAAGGGATCCCGGTTCAATTGCCACCTTACAGCCCTTTGCGCCAAGGGCACGCTAGTCACTTAGCACGGGGTTAATCCCCTTCGCGACAGCGGTGCGGAGCCCCTTCGCGACAGCGGTGCGGAGCACCTTCGCGACAGCGGTGCGGAGCACCTTCGCGACAGCGGTGCGGAGCACCTTCGCGACAGCGGTGCGGAGCACCTTCGCGACAGCGGTGCGGAGCACCTTCGCGACAGCGGTGCGGAGCACCTTCGC